>JAKAXT010000007.1 GCA_021816425.1 Pseudomonadota bacterium
TCTACTCGTGCTGGCGGCCCACGATCTTCAGGAGCTCGAAGTTCTGCGTATTGCGGGTGCCGATCTGGAGCATGACGCCGGTAGGCGAGCCCGTCCGTTCCAGGGCCTCACGGATCTCATCCAGATGCGAGTCGTGCGTGATCTCCATGGCGATCACGCGGATGCCGTGCTTGCCGGCCAGCTCGAAGACCCAGGGGAGACAGGACGCGCCATGCCCCTGGAAGGAGTAGGGGTTGGTGCGCGGCTTGTAGGCCCCCATGCGGGTACAGACCTGGCCGTTGTCCGCCAGGGCCTTCATCATCTCCTCGACGTGGGCGGGATTGTCGACCGCGCAGAGACCGGCGAAGACATTCAGCGTGTCCTGGCCGAATCGCACGCCCTTGTATTCGAAGCCCGTCGGACGTTGGTCGTCGTGGTGGCGGCCCAGTATCCGATACTCTTCTTCGATACTGACCACCCGCTCGACTCCCGGAAGGGTCTCGAGCTCGTGGAGGTCGAGCGCGCTCGTATCGCCGATCAGATAGACCTCCGTGAGGGTCACAAGGGCCCCGACCTCTTCGTGCACGCGCAGGGTAATGCCGGGTTTCTGCCCGAGGAATGCCATCAGCTCCTGGAACTCGGGACTGGTTTTGGTTACGTGGGATTTCAAGACGACGATCATGAATAGTCCTTAAGGCGGCGTCACTGGCCGGGCGCCATTCTAGCAAGTCTCCCGCCGTGAGCCTATCTCGCGTCCGCCCACGGCCCAGGGGCCGCTTGCGGCGCCCGGTTTCGGGAAATGTTGACGACAGGCCTAAGGATTGTTTTGCGGCCGCTGTTGACGTAGCATAAATTTTGCGTTCCTTGGAACGTGGCGGCGTGTCGTGCCTTGCTGTCCCGAGGCCTCCATGGCGCGTACACCGAAATCACCCGCGAGGCGGGGGTAGGCAATCGAAAAGAGGTTTCTATGCAGACCGGTACCGTGAAGTGGTTTAATGAAGCGAAGGGTTTTGGCTTTATTACGCCGAGCGATGGCAGCGCGGACGTGTTCGTCCATTTCTCGACCATTGAAGGCGAGGGCTTCAAGACGCTTGCCGAGGGTCAGAAAGTCGAGTTCGAGTCGACCAAGGGGCCCAAGGGAATGCAGGCCGCGCGCGTGGTACCGCGTTAAGGCAAAAACGGGCGTAGCGGGATCGGCGGAGGCTGGTCCCGTGCCGTGATCGCGATCCTCCCGCGAGGAGACGGTCGCGTCGCGGCGTGCGCGTGGCGCCTCCCAAGCCGCAGGCTGTGCGGCGGGGCGTCTTGCCAGCGTTTTTGCGCGCGGTGGGCGGCACGAACGCCCCGATCGTCGCTCATCGCAGGTGGTGGAACGCCTCGTGGAACCATGTCGCTGATCCATCTCATTCATGTCTATGGATACGTCGCGATCCTGGTCGGTTGCTTCTTCGAAGGCGAGGCCGTGCTCGTATTGGGAGGTATGGCCGCCGAGCAGGGCTATCTCGCGCTTCCGGCGGTCATGGCCGCCGCCTTCATCGGGAGCCTGAGCGGCGATCAGCTGTTCTTTCAACTGGGCCGGCGCTATGGACCGGAGGCCGTGGCCCGCAAGCCCCGCCTTCGGAAGGCCAATGCGCGGCTGCAGGGCTGGATCCACCGCCATGAAACTACGCTTGTGCTCGGCTTTCGTTTTCTCTACGGCCTTCGTAGCGCCGCGCCCTTCGTGTTCGGGGCAAGCCCCATAGGCCGCGCGCGCTTTACGCTCTTGAACGCAATCGGGGCCGCCGTGTGGGCGGTGGCCGTGGGTTACGGCGGATATGTCGCGGGTCACGCCTTCGCGGCCATCCTCGCCCACTTCGCGCACTATGAATTGCTTCTGCTGCTCGTGGTTGCGGCCGCCGCCGCCGGCCTCTGGCTCCTTACACGCTATTGGTCCTGACGCCTGCGGCAGACGGTCCCGTGCGGCGCGTTCGCGGACACTCATGGTCCCGACCGCAGGCCAGGAGCCCGTCCGGGTCCTAGCGTTTCGGAAGCAGTCGAAATAACCGGGCATGCCGTGCCGAAGGGCACTGCAGATCGCTATCGCCGACCTGGGCGGCGCAGGGGGGGCGGGCGGGGGACGGAAGGCCTTCCCGTCTCGCGAGCGCGCGGACGAGCGGGGACCGGATAGGCGCTGCTGTCCTTTAGGTCCGCTGCAAGACCTGGGCGAAGAAGCCGTCCGTGCCGTGGCGATGGGGCCAGAGGCGCAGACCGGGGCCTTCGTCGGGGGATGGCGGTGGCAGCGGGACGCCGCGACGGGCGAGGATCTCGTGGGCGTCGAGCGCCGTGTAGTCGCCGTGTTCGGCAAGGAAGTCCGTGATCACCGCCTCGTTCTCTTCTTTCAGCAGGCTGCAGGTCGCATAGACCAGTCGTCCGCCCGGGCGCACGAGGCGCGCGGCCTGGCTCAGGATCCCGCGGGCCTCGCGGGCAAGCGTCGTGACGCGCTCCTCGGCGAGCCGCCATTTGGCGTCGGGGCTTCGGCGCAAAGTCCCGGTGCCGCTGCAGGGGGCATCGACCAGTACGCGGTCGATCTTGCCGTAGAGGCGCTTGATGCGGCCGTCGTGGCCTGCCCCGAGGGTCTGGATGCGGATGTTGTCGCAGCCGGCGCGCGCGGCGCGCTCGCGCAGTCGGTCCAGGCGTTTTTGCGAGGTATCGAAGGCGTAGAGCGTCCCGGTATTGGCAAGCAGTGCCGACAGGTGCAGGGTCTTGCCGCCGGCGCCCGCGCAATAGTCGACGATGCGCTCGCCGCGTCGGGGCTCCAAAAGCGGCGCGATGAGCTGGCTGCCCTCGTCCTGCACTTCGAAATGGCCGGAGGCGAAGGCGTCCGTCCGGAAGAGGCTTGCCCGCGATGCGCGGCGCAGCCCCCAGGGTGACAGGGGCGTGGGTTTCAGGTCGTGGCCTGCGACCGCCAAGGCCTGCTGCAGCTGCGCGCGATCGGTCTTTAAGGTGTTGGCGCGCACATCGAGCGGCGCGGGCTCGAGCAGGGCATCGGCCGCGGCCTGCATCTCGGAGGCGGGGAGCAAGGTCTCCAGGCGCAAGGCGAGCCAATCGGGGAGGCTTACCCGCACGGCCAGCGGGTAACGGGTGCGGTCGGCGCGGGCGGCGGCCACGAGGGTCTCGGGATGCGCGATCCCCAGGGACGCGAGCTGGCGGGCCGTATAACCCTCGAAGGCGGCAAGCCAGGCGGCGATGACCGCGCGCGGCTCCGGGTTGTCGGCAAGCGCGCAAAGGAGGCGGTGATGGCGCAGGGTCCCGTAGACGATCTCGGCGATGGCGCCGCGTTCCCTGGGACCGAGACGGGGCTCGGTGCGGAAGAAGCGATCCATGCGCCCGTCGGCCGCGCCCGCGTTCCTTAGGATATCGGCCAGCAGGCGCGCGCAGGCCTCATAGAGGGCGGGCGTGATCAATCGCGGTAGCGCTTCTGAAGGTCGGCGTAGGCGTCTATGCGGCGGTCGCGCAAAAACGGCCAGATCTGGCGGGTCTTCTCGGTCCCGGGCGGATCGAGGCGCGCGATGAGGACCGCGGGCGCCTCGTCGCCGCGCACGAGCCACTCGCCTTGCGGCCCACACGCGAAGCTGCCGCCCCAGAAGCTGATCCCGGGCGTCGCACCGCTTGGGTCGGGCTCGTGTCCGCAGCGATTGACGGCAAGTACCGGCAGGCCGTTTGCCACCGCGTGGGCGCGCTGGATCAATTCCCAGGCCTCTTTCTGGCGGGCCTGCTCGGCTGCGTCGTCCCGCGGATCGAAACCGATCGCCGTAGGATAGACGAGCATGTCGGCGCCGGCGAGCGCCATGAGCCGTGCGGCCTCCGGGTACCATTGATCCCAGCAGACGAGCACGCCCAGGCGCCCCACGCTCGTATCGAGAGGGGTGAAACCCAGGTCCCCCGGCGTGAAGTAGTACTTCTCGTAGAAGCTCGGGTCATCCGGGATATGCATCTTCCGATAGCGGCCGACGAGGCGACCATCGCGTTCGATCACGACCGCGGTATTGTGATAGAGGCCGGCCGCACGCCGTTCGAACAAGGAGCCCACGATGACCAGCGAGAGTTCTTTGGCGAGCGCGCCCAGACGGTCGGTCGAGGGGCCCGGGATCGGTTCGGCGCGGGCGAATTCGGCGGCGTTCTCCCACTGGCAGAAATAGGGCCCGTTGTGCAGCTCCTGGAGCACGGCGAGATCGGCGCCCTGCGCGCGCGCCCGCCTAAGCCCCGCCTCGATCCGCGCCCACACCTCCGCCGCGCCGCCATCCGCGCCATGCTGGATCAGCGCCACGGTCACAGCGGCGGTCATATCGTCCTCGCCGGGCCGTTGGGCGTTCCGGGCTTGTGCGGCGTCGGACCGGGGATCAGGGGGGAGGATGTGCCGATCATGGGGCCTCCTACGCGGCGGTGGATTTCTCGGGCAGGACGCCCCGCGGCAGTTGCATGGTGGCGCAGTGCAGGCTGCCGTGCTGGGCGATCAGGGTGAGCGCGGGGATGCCGACGATCTCGCGCCCGGGAAAGCAGGTCCCGATCACGCGCAAGGCCTCGGCGTCCTGACGATCATTATAGAGGGGTACCAGCACCGCGCCATTGATGATGAGGAAATTGGCATAGGTGGCGGGCATGCGCTCGCCGGTGGCGTCGAGCTTCGCGGCGGGCCACGGGAGGGGAACGAGGCGATAGGGCGCGCCCGTGGCGGTGGAGAGCGCCCGCAGCTCCTCTTCCATGGCCTTCAATTCCTGGTAATGCTCGTCGTCAGGCCACGGGCAGGCGCAATAGGCGATGGTGTCCGGATCGCAGAAGCGCGCGAGCGTGTCGATGTGGCCGTCGGTGTCATCGCCGGCCAGATAGCCGTGATGGAGCCAGAGGACGCGCCGCGCCCCGAGCCGTTCCTTCAAGACCGCTTCGATGTCGGCGGCGCCATGCCTCGGATTGCGCGCGGGGGACAGCAGGCAGCTTGCGGTGACGAGCAGCGTGCCGGCCCCGTCGGATTCGACGCTCCCGCCTTCAAGCACGAAATCGGTCGACTCGAGGCGCGTCGCGCCAAAGGCCCCCTGGGAGTGCAGGGCGCGCGTGAGGGCATCATCGTCACCGTGGGCATACTTGCGTCCCCAGCCGTTGAAGGCGAAATCCTGGAGCAGTACGCCGCCTTCGGCCTCCACCGTAAGTGGGCCGTGGTCGCGCACGAAGACATCGTTCGAGGGGGCGAGGAAGACGCGCACCCGCGCCATGTCGGCCTCGGCCTTGCGCAAGGCGGCCTGTACGCGCGCGCGATGCCCCTCGTCATAGGCCGTGATGAGCACGGGTTCGTGGCGCGCGATGACCGCGGCGATGGCGGCGAAGGTCGCGTCGGCCTCGTCGAGGACGGAGGCCCAGTCGCCGTGGGCGTGGGGCCAGGTCAACATGACGCCGGACTGGGGCTCCCACTCGGCGGGGAAGCGGTGGACGGTCGTCGCGCGGTCGTCGCGCCGGATCGAGATGGTCGTCATGGCAGTCGCCGCCGGATTGGGTGTGCGATCTTAACGGTTTACGGGCGATGCGCCAAGGTCGGCGCGCACAAGGGCTTGGGTGAGGAAGGCATGGAGGTCGCGGATCTCGGCGTCGCTCACGCTATGGTCGATCGGGTAGGTATGAAGCTGGGCGGCGATGCCGTGCGTACCGAGCAGGGCGTGGGTCCTTTGGGCGAAGGGGTAGGGGATCATGGCGTCGTCCGTGCCGTGTCCGAGGAACACGGGCGTGGCATCGTTGATATGCGGCAGGCCCTCGGCGAAGCGATGGGCGAGCGGCAGGTAGGTCGAGAGCCCGATGGCCGCCGCCAGGCGCTTCGGGCCGGTCAGGGCCACGTACAGCGCCACCGCCCCACCCTGCGAGAAACCGCCCACGACCACGCGCTCCGGGGGTACGCCGTATTCCCTTTGTTCCGCGACCAGCTGGGTGATGGCGTCGGCCGCGCGCTGGATGCCCGCTTCGTCCTGCGCGTCCTCGGGGCGGGTGCCGTAGAGATCGAACCACGCCGGCATGCGCGCGCCGCCATTCAGGGTCACGGCCTGGACGGGGGCGTGCGGGAAGACGAAGCGCATGGCCTTGTCGGTGGTGTCGGCGAAGGACTCGACGAACCCCGCGAAATCGTAGCCATCGGCGCCGAGTCCGTGGAGCCAGATGAATGCGTAATGGGGGTGGGGGCCGGTGGCGTATTGAAGGGCGGGCTTTTCGAAAAAACTCATGGCGGTATTATAGCCGGAGGCGGCGGGTCGGAGAAGCGGGCAGGCCTTGGCGCGAGGGGCGCGGCCGCCGAGGCGTCGGCGTGACGGGTCGCGGGGACGACGCGGGGGGCTCACGCCGCGCGACGTGCGCGCGGGCTCATGGCGGGTCCGACGTATCGCGCGGTGGGGCGCGGCGCACGATCAGGGAGCGGGTCGCGGCGATGGCCAGACGTGCCGTGCCGCGCGCGCTCTCCACGAGGAGGATCTCGAGGGGTCCGTGGGCGAAGAGGTCGGCGGCCCGCGTTTCGGGATCGGCGGCAGGGTCCAGATCGATCACGATCCGTTCGCCGCGTTTTCGCGTTATTATGAGCATGCGTGTTTGTAGCGCCAAAGAGCGCGGCCGTCGATAGCCGATCGGCGACAAAGGTACAGGTCGGTGCTGGCCGCGCCCGTTTACTTGCGCCAGGAAATGGGTTTGAATGGCGCCCTTCTCGCTTCAGGGGTCCACATGAGTCTCATACGTCCTTTCCGCGGTCTGCGGCCCGACGCCGCGCACGCCGCCGCCGTCATCGCGCCGCCCTACGATGTCCTGAGCAGCGCCGAGGCTCGCGAGGCCGTGATCGGCCGCCCCTTGAGCTTTTTGCGGGTCTCCAAGGCCGAGGTCGACCTGCCCGAGGGCACGGCACCCACGGACGAGGCGGTGTTCCGCCAGGCGGCGGAGAACTTTGCGCGCCTGCGGCGCGAGATCCTGAGGCAAGACGCCAAGCCCTGTTACTACTGTTACGAGCTCACCATGGGCGGCCATGTCCAGAAGGGGCTCGTGGCCGTGGCCTCGGTGGACGCCTATGCGCAGGGGCGCATCCGCCGTCATGAGTTGACGCGCCCCGACAAGGAGCGCGATCGGGTGCGCCATATCGAGGCCTTGAACGCCCAGACGGGCCCGGCGTTTCTCACCTTCCGGGCCGATGCCGAGATTGCGGCCTTGCTCGGGCGGGCCTCGGAGGGCCCGGCTTCCATCGATGCGGTCTTGCAGGGTGTCCGTCACCGCCTGTGGGTGATCGCAGACGAGGGGCTCGTGGGCGCGCTCACGGCGGCCTTCGACAGGCTGCCGCGGATCTATATCGCTGACGGACACCACCGCAGCGCCGCGGCCAAGGTGGTGGCCGGGAGTCGTGGCGAAGGCGAGGGGCCGCACCAGTGGTTCCTCTCGGTGCTGTTCCCGGATAACGAGATGCAGATCCTGAACTACGACCGGGTGGTCGCCGACCTGAACGGTCTGAGTGTCGAAGGCCTGAAAGAGGCCCTGACGGCGATCTTCGAGGTGATCCCCGAGGGCGGCCCGGTGCGGCCGGCGGGTGCGGCCGAGTTCGGGATGTATGTGGAGGGGCGCTGGTATCGGCTGCGGTTGCGCGGCGCCTTGCCCAAGGACCCGGTGGCGCGCCTGGACGTGAGCCTCCTGCAGGACCGGGTGCTGGCGCCGCTTTTCGGGATCACAGACCCGAGGCGGGATCAGCGCATCGACTTCGTGGGGGGCATCCGGGGACCGGCGGCCCTGGCCGGACGCGTGGACCGCGCCGGAGGCGTGGCGTTTACGCTCCATCCGACGAGCCTCGCGGACCTCATGGCGGTCGCCGACCAGGGCGAGGTCATGCCGCCGAAGTCCACCTGGTTCGAGCCCAAGCTCGCCGACGGGCTCGTCTCCTACAGTCTGGACTCCGATTAGGCGGGACAGAGGTGCGGCGGGAGGCGCTCGGTCGCGTCACCGCCATTGCCGCCGTTGTCGAGCCCGTGGATCTTCAGCTTGTTGCCGCGGGCGAAGTCCACGAGAAAACTGAAGGCGCTCGGGTTCACGGCCTTCAGCTCCGGGTCCAGAACCAGGCACTTGCGGCCGTCGATCACCTGTGGTTGCACGTAGTGCGAGTAGCGGATACGGCGATCCATGCCGAAGGTCGAAAGGCTGCCGCTGATGCGCTCTATCCAGTCGCTCGGCCTAAAGGTACGGCCGTCCTCGGTTACCCCTTCGATCACGATCTTGTTTCTGACGTCCATCATCGTTTCTCACCTCGCTTTCCACTATCTGACCGCGTCTCTTTGCGTCACATACGAGGATAGCTCGTTTTCATGACGATTTTAGCATATTTGGCTCTTCTCCAGACGAAAGGTTCCGACGGGCCGCGGAAAGCGCACGAGCGAAGTCATCATGGCCCGTTTCGCGGACACGATCGGCAAGCCCGGTGAGGATCGTGCGCACGAGTCCCGGCCCCTCATAGATCAAGCCGGTATAGATCTGCAGCAGCGACGCGCCCGCCAGCAAATGCTTCCAAGCTTCTTCTGCATTAACTATGCCACCGACTCCGATGATGGGAATCCCGGGCAACGCCTTGAAAACCTTTGATATTATCTCCCGGGCCAGGCCGCCGAGCGGGGCCCCGCTCAGGCCGCCCTGCTCTTCGGCCGTGCGTTGATGCCCCACGCCGGGGCGGTCGACGGTCGTATTGGTGGCGATGACCGCATCGCATGCGACTTCGCCCAGGACGCCGAGCAGCGCCTCGAGCGTCTCGGGCGCGAAGTCGGGGGCGATCTTCACGGCGATCGGCACGCGGCGGCCGCTGCGGCGTTCGAGCGCCGCCCGGTCCTCGTGCAGGGCCCCGAGCAGTTCGCGCGCGGCATCGGGCTCCTGGAGCGCGCGCAGACCCGGGGTGTTGGGCGACGACAGGTTGACGGTGATGTAGTCGGCGTACGGGGCGAGGGCCGCGAAGCCGAGCCGGTAATCGTCCACGGCGCGGGGCAGGGGCGTATCGCGATTCTTGCCTATGTTAACACCGATGGGCACCGGCCGGCGAGTGGCGCGCAGGCGCGCGGCGAGCCGGTCCATGCCTTCGTTGTTGAAGCCGAGACGGTTGATGAGCGCGCGTTGTTCGGGGAGGCGGAACAGTCGGGGCCGGGGATTGCCCGCCTGGGCCCGGGGCGTGACGGTCCCGACCTCGAGGAAGCCGAAACCGAGCGCGGCCAGGCCCCGGATGGCGCGGCCGTTCTTGTCGAAGCCTGCGGCAAGCCCCAGGGGGTTACCGAGGCGGAGGCCGAGCGCCGTCACGGCCAGCAGGGGGGTCCGGGCGCGGCCGCCGCCGGCGAATAGCCCGAGCGCGCGCAGCGCCACCAGGGCCGCCTCGTGGGCGGCCTCGGGGGGCGCGTGGAACAGCCAGGGTCGGAGGGCCTTGTACACCTAGAAGCGCTCGCCCGGGGCAAGCACGCGCCACTGTCCGGGTTTCAGTCCCCCCAGGCGGATGCGACCGATGCGCACCCGCTTCAAGGCGCGGACATCGTGCCCGACTTGCTTCAGCATGCGCCGGATCTGGCGCTTGCGGCCCTCGGTCAAGGTCATGGCCAGGGAGTCGGCACCGAGGCGCTCGACGCGCGCGGGCCTCAGGGGCCTGCCATCGAGCGCAAGCGGTCCGCGCAGGGCCTCCAGCGCGGCGTCGTCGATGGGGGCGCCGACACGGACGTGGTATTCCTTTTCGATGGCATTGCCCCCGATCAGGAGACGCGCCACGCGGCCGTCTTCGGTGAGCACGAGCAGGCCCTGGGAGTCGATGTCGAGACGCCCGGCGATGGCCAGCCCCTGGGGGACGCGCGGGGGCGGGGCGGGCCCCGCGTAGGCCTCAGGCGTCAAAAGGACATGGGCGCTTTGATAGCCCTTTTCCGGTTGTCCGGAGACGTAGCCCAGAGGCTTGTTCATGAGGATGGTGACGCGGCGCTCTTGCCGGGCACGCGCCCCGGGCTCGAGCGTTATGCGCGCGTCGGGGGCGGCGCGTTCGCCCAGGACCGCCGGGCGCCCATCGACCCGCACGAGCCCCTGCTCCAGATAGTAGTCGGCCTCGCGCCGTGAGCAGACCCCACGCGCGGCCAGCAATTTGGAGATGCGCACGAGGGCGTCGGTCATGGGCGGCGGCTTCACATCGCTATCGGTTGTCGGGTCGGCGCCTTGCTCGCTACAATGGCGGCCCCCGCGGAGGACATATGATAAAGCTTAACCGTTATAGCGCAAAGATCACCGGACCCAAATCGCAAGGCGCGTCCCAGGCGATGTTGTACGGCACGGGGCTTACGCCCGCCGACATGGACAAGGCCCAGGTGGGCATCGGCAGCATGTGGTTCGAGGGTAATACCTGCAACATGCACCTCCTGGATCTTGCGGCCCTCGTCAAAGACGGGGTGGTCGAGGCCGGACTCGTCGGGATGCGTTTCAACACCATCGGCGTCTCCGATGGCATGTCGATGGGCACGGACGGGATGAGCTTCTCGCTGCAATCGCGCGATCTGATCGCCGATTCGATCGAGACCATCATGGGGGCGCAGTGGTACGACGCGCAGATCACCCTGCCTGGGTGCGACAAGAACATGCCCGGCTGCATCATCGGCATGGCCCGCGTCAATCGTCCCGGGCTTATGATCTATGGCGGCTCGATCAAGCCCGGGCAAGCGCGTGGCGAGACCCTGGATATCGTGTCGGCCTTCCAGGCCTACGGCGCCTTCCTGGTCGGCAAGATCACGGAGGAGGAGCGCAGTGACGTCATCCGTCATGCCTGTCCGGGGGCTGGTGCCTGCGGGGGCATGTATACCGCCAACACCATGGCCTCGGCCATCGAGGCCCTGGGGATGAGCCTCCCTTACAGTTCGTCCACGCCCGCGGTCGACCCCGCCAAGGGCGAGGAATGCCGGCGCGCGGGTGCGGTCGTGCGCATGCTGCTCGAGCGCGACATCAAGCCGCGCGACATCATGACGCGCAAGGCCTTTGAGAACGCGCTTGCCGTCGTCATGGTGCTCGGGGGCTCGACCAACGCGGTCCTGCACCTGCTTGCGATGGCGCGCGCCGTCGACGTGAGCCTCACGCTGGAGGATTTCCAGGCGATGAGCGACCGGGTCCCGCTGCTCGCCGATCTGAAGCCAAGCGGCAAGTATGTGATGGAGGACCTGCATCTGGCAGGCGGCGTGCCTGCGGTCATGCGGCTCCTGTGGGAGCGGGGGCTGATCCACGGCGATTGCCTCACGGTGACCGGCAAGACCGTGGCCGAGAATCTCGCGGAGGCGGCCCCCTTGCACGAGGGGCAGCAGGTGATCCGGCCGTGGGATCAGCCGATCAAGGAGACCGCCCATATCCAGATTCTGTCCGGGAACCTCGCGCCCGGCGGCTCGGTGGCAAAGATCACGGGCAAGGAGGGTCTTTCGTTCACGGGACCTGCGCGCGTGTTCGATTCCGAGGAGGCGATGCTTTCGGCGCTCGAGAAGGGCGGCGTCCAGCGCGGCGATGTCGTGATCATTCGTTATGAAGGGCCCAAGGGGGGTCCGGGGATGCCCGAGATGCTTACCCCGACCTCGGCGCTGATGGGGGCGGGGCTTGGTTCCGACGTGGCGCTCATCACCGACGGCCGGTTCTCCGGCGGATCGCATGGCTTCATCATAGGCCATGTGGTCCCGGAGGCGCAGGAAGGGGGCCCCATCGCGCTCGTACGGGACGGCGACCGCATCACCATAGACGCGCAGACGCGCAGGCTGTCGGCCGATGTGACCGACGAGGAATGGGCGCGCCGACGCGCCGCGTGGGTGATGCCGCCCTATAAGGCGACGCGCGGGACTTTGCGGAAATACATCAAGAATGTCCAGAACGCGTCGCAGGGCTGCGTGACGGACGAATAACAACCAAGGAGAACGTATGGCGAAGATCACCGTGAAGGCGAATGGACCCTATCTCGTCGAGGGCGCCGATATCGTGGACGAGACCGGGGCCTCATTTCCGGTGGAGGCCGGGAAGCCGGTCGCCCTGTGTCGCTGCGGCGCCTCGGCGCGCAAGCCCTTTTGCGATGGCACGCACGTGAAGATCGGCTTCAAGACCGCCGAGACCGTCGCCTCCTTCAAGGCAACATGACGCCCGCGTGCAGCGGCAGGTGGTCTGAGCAGATGCGCGCCGTGGGCGAGGCCTCGGTGTGGAGGGTGACCTGGGCCTCGGGCGGACAGACGAAGATGCGGTCGAGCGGCAGAAGCGGGAAGAACGCGGGATAGGTAGGCGGGCTCGGCCGCTGTCCCAGGGTCGCGTACAGGGGCGCGAGGGTGGGCGCGTGCGACCGCCAGTCGTTGAAGTCGCCCATGACGACCAGGGGTTTTGCGCAGTCATGGGCGAGCGCCTTCATGAGGCGAAGGGCCTGGGCGCGCCGCTCCGCCGGCCGCAACCCGAAATGGGTCACGACCACCCGCAGCACGCGGTCATGGAGCCCGATGTCGCAGTCCAAGGCCCCGCGTGGTTCGTGGCGCGCGACACTGAGGTCGATATGGCGCACCGCCAGGATGGGAAGCGTGCTCAAGACCAGATTGCCGTAATGGCCGTGGTGGCGGGTCAGGAGAGGGCCGCGCGCGGCGTTCATGCCGGTGGCGTGCGGCAGGTAATCCATCTGGCTGCTGTCGAGGCCCGGCCCGGAATGCGTGTCCACCTCCTGCAGGCCCACCACGTCGGCCCCGAGGTGCCGGATGGTCTCGGCCACGCGATCGGCGTCGCGTCTGCGGTCGCGCCCGATGCAGCCATGGATGTTATAGGAGACGATACTGAAGCTTACGCTCATTTCCGGGCGCAGGCCGCCTGCCTATGCTTCGTGAGGTGCTGGCCCACCCACCGGCGCAAGGCAAGGGCCGAGGCGGCGAGCGTGGCGGCCAGGAAAACCAGGAACAGGACATGCTTTGCGGCCGGATCATCCAAGGCCGCCGCGAGGCTGCGCGTAAAGAGGGTGAGTATGATGATACCCGGGGCGACCCCGATGGCGGTGCCTATGAGGAGGTCGCGATAGCGGATCTTGAGGGCGCCGGCCGCGGTCGTCACCAGAGTGAAGGGGGCGACCGGCACTATGCTCACGGCGATCATGGCGCCAAGGCCCCGACGCCGCAATCGGTGCCTGAGCTCCCGCCAATGGTTTTTGGCCAACCGGCCGAGGGTGCGCTGCCCGAGTCCGCGACCGATCAGGTAGTTCAGCGAGGCGCTCGACAGGCACCCGAGAAAGGCGTAGAGCAGGCTCTCCGGGGGGGCGAAGGCCAAGGCCGTCACGACGATGAGCAGGGTGACCGGGAAGAACACGAGCCCGCCCGCGAGGTAGGCGCCCCATAGGACCACCGGCGCGGCCGCGAAGCGGCTCGTCTCGCGCAGCGCCGCCATGAGTTTCGACACGTCAAGCCAGGCGTGCAGGGGCGTGAAATGCCAGGCGGCGCCGAGCGAGCCCAGGATCCCCAGTATGAGCGCGTTACGCAAAAGGTGCGTGGCCAGATGCTCGCGGGCCGCCTCGGGCACGTAGGTCGCGATCAGCTCGGGCGCGGCCACCGGCCGTTCGGGGTCGGCGAGGAGGGCGTCGGCGACCGGCGACAGGGCCTCCTCCCAGGTTTCCTCCAGGGGCTCCAGATGGCGGGGATGCGCGCGCCGGGCCTTGATGACATCGATCCACGAGCCCGATTTCCGGTGGTGCCGACGCAGTTCGGCCGGCGTCCATTCCAGGTGTTCGCCCAGCAGATCGCAGCGCAGTTCATCGATGGCGCGTTCGATCGCAAGGTCACCCTCGCTTTCTATGCTGATGTTGCATTCGCTGTCGAGCCCCATGGAGCGATTGTTGATATTCGCCGAGCCTATGGTCGCGAAGGTGTCGTCTGCGATCAAAACCTTCGAATGGACCTTGATGCCATTGTGGTCCAGGCCCGGTACGACCGGATAGCAGACATGCAGGCGCCCCTTGCGGTCCTCCGCGCGCAGCTGCTTCAGGAGGCGCGCGCGCAGGACGCCCATCGTGTGCCGTTGCAGCCACCCGGGCACGCTTAAGGGGAGGACGATGACGATCTCGGGCGGCTCGTCGCGTCGCAACAGGTCGCGCAGCGCGTTGCCGACCGCGGCTGCGGTCAGGTATTGGTTCTCGATGTAGACGAAGTGCCGGGCGCGGGCGAGCGCATCGCAGTAGAGGGCGCGGATCTCATCGGTGCCCGCGCGCCCCTTCTCGGGCGCCTCCGTGCGACTGATGCCGACTCTCACCTGACGCAAGGCCGGTGGCACGGAGAGCGGCCAGGTCCACGACGGCCGTGGGACCCCGGGCGGTATGGTCTCGCCGGTCGCGCGCCGCCAGCGTCTGCGCACCAGATCCGCAAGGGCTGCCGCCGCATCCCCGCTCAGTGCGACCTGCACGTCATGGAAGGGGCCATAGGGCCGCCCGGCCGGGTTCAGGCGCCGCGGATCCGCGGCGCGGTGCGCGCGCGTGTCCCATCGGTTGATGGTCAGGTCGAGCCCCCCCACGAAGGCGACGCGATCATCGATAACCACGATCTTCTGGTGATGCGATGCGGTCGGCGGGTGATGGCCGTCCAGATGGAAGTGCAGCCGCCTGTGGGTGCGCCATCCGAGCTTGAAGGCCGGGAAGGGCTCGCGTTCCAGGGCGAAGATGAGCGAGAAGTCCCAGCTGAGGAGGAAGGCGTGGAGGCGGGGCTTCCGGCGGATGATACCGTCGAGAAAGGGCCCCAGGCGGGTCTCTGCGCCATGCCCGCCCGCGCCTTGCGTGCCGTCCAGATCCATGCGGCTGTCGACATCCCATGCGGATATGAGAATGGCGTCCTCCGCCGCGCCTACGGCCTCCTTGAAGGCGCGAAAATAGTTTTCGCCATCGATCAGAAAGGCGATCTCGCTGGCTTTCACGATGCGCCAGCAGTTGCGGCCTTCTACGAGCAGCTTATCCATGACGCCCAAGGCTAAGCCCTCGCGCGGGGATCGGACCATCGGGCCGATGGGTGAGGCGCGATGCGCGTCGGCCCGCGGGTATCGGCATCGACGGCCGCGTCCGCCTGACAAGCGAGCTTCCACAATGGATGAGGGCGTTCTATAGTTGGGGTGGTTCAAGGAGGTGCCATGACCGACGACGCGATTTCCACCCTCTATCGCAAACCGTGCCCGTCGTGTGCGCGTCAATACGCGCGGGATTCGCGCGCCTGTCCGTTTTGCGGTTACGTGGAGGCTTTGACGAGCGAGACCGAACAGGATCAGGAACGTCTGTACGGGGAGTATCTGGCCGCGCGCTTCAAGCAGGCGCAGGAGGAAGTCGAGCATCTGCGCCGCGCGGCCGGCCTCCATCCCGAGGACCGGGCGCACGCGCGGGCGCTGGCGCTCGCGGCAGCCGATCTGGAGGCCCTGGGGCGCGACTTCGCCGCCTATCGGCAGAATCAGCACCAGACCACCCGTACCGAGCCCCCGCGGCGCGCCACGGCGGACAAGGAATGCCCGGTATGCACGGCGACCTTGCCGAAGACGGTCGGGCGTTGCGCCTGCGGCTATGTCTTTGGCGCCGAGGTGGTGACGACGTCGAGCACCTGTCCGCATTGCACGGCATCGGTCGCAGCCGGGGCCGAGCGCTGCACCTGCGGCTACCTCCTCGCCGCGCCTTCACCGGTCTCCGGCATCCCGAGTCTGCGCCGCCGCTAGTTGCGGCGCACCCCGTTCCCTCCCGGGAGGTCGGGCGCGTCATGGGATGACAGCCGCGGCCGCTCGCGGGCTTTCATGCCGTAGAGCTCGCTTTTCAGCGCCTCGATCTCCTGCAGGAGGTCCATGATGACGGCCACCGACTCCCAGTCGGCCTCGAGCCCTCGTTTCAGGCGCGCCGCGCGCCGCACGATACTGAGGCACACCGCGGGATAGCCATCGGCGCGCTCAGGGATGACCCCGAGCGCCGCCAGCACATCCAGCTCCTCGGGAGTCACCCATCCGTTAGCGCAGAGTTCGCTGCGGCTCACCACCGCGAATTCGTCCAGGAGGAGCCCCTTTAACGGATCATTCATAGATTTCTCGCAAGGAAACCCGCAGTTTCAGTCGCGGAGGGAATGGTGCCGAACGGGAGGCGCCGCCCGGAGCCCGGTGGGGCGGGGCGATGCGACCGCAGCGCGGGCCCCGCAGGGAAATACCCGGGGCCGGAGGCCTCGGCCTTTGGGCTACCTCCAGCATGTTCGGCGAATGCCTCATCGCTGTGTCCTCCAGAATAAGGCCCGCGGCCCAGGGCGCGGCCTGGTTTACGCAGTCCCCCAGTGTGCGCGAGGATCGAAGGCCAGATCCTGCGCCATGGCACGGTACAGTTCGCGCGCCCTGTCGCTGTCGGTCTTTGGATTAACGATCTCGATCAGGACGTACTGGTCACCGGGGGGCGTGCCCGGCATGCCGCGCCCCTTCAGGCGCAGCTTCTGGCCCGACTGGGAGCCCTCCGGCAGGCGCACCTCGACCGTCCCGGCCAGGGTCGGCACCTTGAGGCGCGCGCCGAGCGCGGCCTCCCAGGGGCTCACCGGGGCCGTGAGATAGAGATCGCGCCCGTCGAGCCGGTAGAGGGGGTGCGGGGCGATCGCGATCTCGAGATACAGGTCGCCCGCCCCGCCCCGCCCGGGGTTGCCTTGCCCGGCCAGGCGGATCTGTTGGCCCTGCTGTATGCCCTTGGGGATGCGCACGTTCAGTGTGCGCTGCTCCGGGACCAGGCGCCCATGGGCGTCGCGCTGCGGGACGGAGAGCCGCACCGGTTTCGTGGCCCCGTGGAAGGCATCTTCGAGCGTGATCGTGAGATGGGCGGCCTCATCGGCGCCGCGCGCCGCCGTGCCGCGACGGCCGCCGCCGAACAGGCTCTCGAAAAAGTCGCTGAATTCCTGGCCTTCGAAGATGTGGGCGCCCCCACCCCGGCCCGCGGTCCCGCGCCAGTCCGGCGGCGGGGTGAAGTCCTGTTCGGGCTGCCATTGGCTGCCGAGCCTGTCGTAGGCGGCGCGCTTTTCCGGGTCGCGCAGGACCTCATAGGCCTCGCCGATCTCCTTGAAGCGTTCCTCGGCCTTGGGTTCCTTGCTGACGTCCGGGTGGTAGCGGCGCGCAAGCTTGCGGTAGGCGCGCTTGACGTCCTCCGCGCTCGCCGTCCGCTCAAGCCCCATGATCCGATAATAGTCGCGGTAATGCATGACACCAATGTGCGGACGGCCGCCCGCTTCTTCAAGAGCGCGGGCGGGCCTTCGCCTGAGTCGGCGCGTTGCCGACATAGGTCGCAGGGCTCAGGTGCTCGAGTGCCGCGCGGGCCTCGGGCGGGAGCGACAGCCGCGCTATGAAGTCGCGCAGGTCCGCGCCCGTGAGCACGCGCCCGCGGCTCAAGTCCTTCAGTTCCTCGTAGCCGCCCGCCAGGCCGTAGCGCCGCATGACGGTCTGCACGGCCTCGGTCAGGACCTCGACGTGGCAGTCGAGGTCGGCGCGCACCCGTTGCTCGTCGATGGAGAGCTTGCCAAGCCCGCGCGCGCAGGCGCGGTAGGCGAGGAGCGCGTAGCCGAAGGCGCTGCCGACGTTGCGCAGCACGGTCGAGTCGCTCAAATCGCGCTGGAAGCGGCTGATCGGGAGCTTGGCGGCGAGGTGGTCGAGGAGGGCGTTTGCAAGGCCCAGATTGCCCTCGGCGTTTTCGAAGTCGATGGGATTGACCTTGTGCGGCATGGTCGACGAGCCGACCTCGCCTTCGCGCGTCTTTTGGCGAAAATATCCGAGCGAGATGTAGCCCCACAGGTCGCGCGCGAGATCGATCAGGATGGTGTTGGCGCGCGCCACCGCATGGCAGAGCTCGGCCAGACCATCGTGCGGCTCGATCTGGGTCGTGTGCGGGTTTTGGGTGAGGCCGAGCCCTCCGAGCACGCGCTTTGACACCGCCGGCCAGTCGATCTCGGGATAGGCCGCGTAGTGGGCGTTGTAATTGCCGACCGCGCCATTCATCTTGGCCGGCAGCGGCACGGCCTGGATCTCTCCCCGGGCGCGGGTGAGTCGCGCCACGAACACCCGGATCTCCTTGCCGACCGTGGTCGGGGAGGCCGGCTGCCCGTGGGTGCGCGCGAGCATCGATACCGAGGCGGTGGCGCAGGCGAGGTCGTCCAGGGCGTTTATGATCGTGTCCAGCGCCGGAATGAGCACATGGTCGCGTCCGTTCCGGGCCATGAGGGCGTAGGCCACGTTGTTGACGTCCTCCGAGGTGAGCGCGAAGTGCACGAATTCGGAGGCGGCCTTCAGGTCTTCGTGGTCATTCATGAAGCCCCTCAGGTAATACTCGATGGCCTTCACGTCGTGGTTCGTCTTGGCCTCTATGGCCTTTATGGCCGTTGCCGCCTGGTCATCGAAGTTCGCAAGGAGTGTGGCGAGGCGCTCGCGCGCGGCGGCCGGAAAGGGCGGCAGTTCGGCAACCCCCGGCTCCTCGCTCAGGCCCACGAGCCAGGCGATCTCGGCTTGCAGGCGCGCGCGCATGAGCCCCCATTCACTGAAGATCGGCGTAAGCGCCCGAGTGTCCCGCGCATAGCGCCCGTCGAGAGGAGAGAGTGCTGAGAGTTCGCTCACAAAAGTCCTTCCGGCGTCTGGCCGCCGTCGTGCGTTGTCGTCTATCCTGGGGCCTGTGACGGACCCCGAATCTTGTGCGTTGAAGGCCCTGCTCGCCCAGGTGCGCGCTTGCCGCGCCTGCGACGATCTGCCCTGCGGTCCACGCCCGGTCGTCCAGGCGCAGGCCGGCGCGCGCCTCCTGATCGTGGGCCAAGCCCCGGGGCGGCGGGTCCACGAGACCGGGATCCCCTGGAATGACCCGAGCGGTGACCGGCTGCGGGCCTGGCTCGGGGTCGATCGCGCCACCTTCTATGGTCCGGATTTCGCCATCATCCCCGTGGGGCTTTGTTATCCGGGCTCGGGGCCCCGCGGGGACCGGCCTCCCCGGCCACGCTGCGCGCCGCTGTGGTTCGCGCGGCTGCGGGTCTTGCTTCCGCAGACCCGGCTCACCCTCCTGGTCGGCCGTTACGCGCAAGCCTACCACCTCCCGCCCGCCGATGCGCGCCTGGGGGTGGCGGCGGCCGTGCGCCGTGGCGCCGATTATGGCGCGCTTTGGCCCCTGCCGCACCCCTCCGGCCGCAACAACCAGTGGCTCAAACGCAACCCCTGGTTCGAAGCCGAGATCCTGCCGGCCTTGAGGCGGCGCGTGCGCGCGCTCCTGGGGGACCCCCTACGCCTCGATGATGGCGCCGCCTAGGCAGGCCCCCTCGGCATCGTAGAAGACCGCCGACTGCCCCGGGGTCACGGCGCGCTGCGGTTTTGGGAATGCGAGCAGAAGCCCCTGCGGCCGGTCGAAGTCGGCCTGGATGCGCACCGGGAAGGCCTGCTGGCGGTAGCGGATCTTGGCCAGGCCCTGCCAGGGGAGTGCCGGGGGCGGGCCGAGCCAGTGCGGGGCGCCGGTCCGGCACCCGGACTTGTACAGGCTCGGGTGCTCGCCGCCCTGCGCCACGATGAGGGCCTTATCCGCGAGACGCTTGTCGACCACGTACCAGGCCTCGCCCGGGCCGCCGAGCCCGAGCCCCCGGCGCTGCCCCAGGGTGTAGAACATGAGGCCCTCATGGTGCCCCAGAGGTTCGCCATCGATCGAATAGATGGGGCCGGGGGCGGTCTTCAGGTAGCGCTTCAGAAACGGCGGAAAGCGCCGTTCGCCGATGAAGCAGATGCCGCTGCTACCCTTGCGCCCGGCATTCGGTAGCCCGAGCGCCTGCGCGCGCGCACGGATCTCGGTCTTGGTGAAGTCCCCCACGGGAAAGCGCAGAAAGGGCAGTATCGCGGGGTCTATGGTGTGCAGGAAATAGCTCTGGTCTTTGTCGGGGTCGCGCCCCGCAAACAGGCGTAGCGCCCCGTGGTGTTGCGCGAGGCGCGCGTAATGGCCGGTTGCCATGAGGTCCGCGCCCAGCGCCTGGGCGCGGCGCCAGAAGACGTCGAACTTGATCTCGCGATTACAGAGGACGTCGGGGTTCGGGGTGAGGCCGGCCTCGCAGTCTTGCAGGAAGCGCGCAAAGACCCGCGTTCTATACTCTTTCGCGAAATTGGCCGCATGCAGGGGAATCTCGAGGATCTCGGCTACCGCGCGCGCCGACTGGTAATCCTCGGCGGAGGGACAGAAGCCGTCGCGATCGTCGTCCTCCCAGTTCTTCATGAAGAGGCCCGTGACCCGAAAACCCTGCTCGAGCAGCAAGGCCGCGCCCACCGCTGAATCGACGCCGCCTGAAAGGGCGACCACGATATGGTGCTTCACGACCAGCCCACAAGGGCGTCCAAGGGATAGCGGCGCCCGCTTTCGTAGTCGTCGACGGCGCGCAGCACCTGCGGTCCGCGATGGCAGGCGGCGCGCGCGACAAGTTGCGCGCGCGTGAGCCACAAGGCCCGTTCGATGCCCTGATCGAGGGCGCGTTCCGGGTGATGGCCCGTCACTTCGCCCGCGAACGCGAATCGCACGTAGGCGACCCCTTCGGCGCTTTCGTACTGGTAGATACCGACCAGCGCCTGCGGCACGAAGTCCCACGCGGTCTCTTCGAGGGTCTCGCGCACCGCCGCCTCGGCGAGCGTTTCGCCAAGCTCGAGGTGGCCGGCCGGCTGGTTCAAGACGAGGCGGCCGCCGACCGTCTCCTCGACGATCAGGTAGCGGTCGTCGCGCCGGACGATCGCCGCCACGGTCACATGAATGTCAGGCCCCATGGCTGCCCTCCGCGACGCGATAGCGGCCCGAGGCAAGCCCCTCCAGCGTGTAGCGGCCGACGGAGTAGCGGACCAGCCGCAGCGTGGGGTGGCCGACCGCGGCGGTCATGCGTCGTACCTGCCGATTGCGGCCCTCCGAGAGCGTGAGCGTGATCCAGCTCGTCGGGACCGTGAGGCGCATGCGGATGGGCGGGTTGCGGGGCCAGAGGTCGGGTTCGGCCAGGCGCGCGATGCGCGCCCTGCGGGTGGTCTTGCCATCCAGCGACACGCCGCGCGCGAGCGTCGACAGGGCCTCATCGCTCGGCACGCCCTCGACCTGCGCCCAATAGGTCTTGGGCCAGCCCTGGCCGGGGCGCGTGATGAGGGTCGCGAGCCTCGGCGAGTCCGTCAGCAGCAGGAGACCTTCGGAGTCCAGATCGAGGCGGCCGGCGGGATAGACGTGCGGGATCGGGATGTAGTCTTTGAGCGTGCGCCGACCGTGGGGGTCGGTGAAACGCGTGAGCACCCCATAGGGTTTGTTGAAGAGGATGAGCTGCGTCATGTCCTGTCTTGTCCGTCCAAGGTTCGCTACAATCGCCGGAGGCGGGATTATATCGCGCGGCACGGGTCGCGCCTAAACGAGGAAAGCATGACCAAGAATCGCACAGACTCTGGGGAAAAGATCGTAGTCGGGCCGGATTTCCGTTTGCAGGTGCCGGATCGGCCGATCATCCCGTTCATCGAAGGGGATGGTATCGGCGTGGACATCACGCCGGTCATGCGGCGGGTGGTCGACGCCGCGGTCTCCAAGGCCTACGGCGCGGCCCGGGGCATAGTCTGGCGCGAGATCTATGCGGGGGAAAAGGCGCACGCGCGCACCGGCGAATATCTGCCGAAGGAGACGCTGAAGGACATCGCCGATTATGCGGTTTCGATCAAGGGGCCGCTCACGACCCCCGTGGGTGGCGGCCTGCGATCCTTGAACGTGACGCTGCGCCAGGAGCTCGATCTGTATGTGTGTCTGCGCCCGGTGCGCTACTTCGCGGGCGTGCCGAGCCCCCTGAAGGAGCCCGAGAAGACCGACATGGTCATCTTTCGCGAGAACTCCGAGGACATCTACGCCGGCATCGAGTGGCCGGCGCAGTCGCCGGAAGCCCAAAAACTGATCACGTTTCTGACCGACACCCTGGGTGTGAAGTCGATTCGCTTCCCCAAGACCTCGGGGATCGGCGTGAAGCCCGTGTCGCGCGAGGGGACCGAGCGGCTGGCGCGCAAGGCCTTGCAATACGCCATCGCCCACAAGCGGCCCTCGGTCACCTTCGTGCACAAGGGCAACATCATGAAGTTTACCGAGGGCGCCTTCCGGCAGTGGGGCATGGATCTCGCGCGCCGCGAGTTCGGGGCGACCGAGCAGGACGGGAGGCTTGTGATCAAGCGTGCCGACGGCGGCTCGGTGGTGATCAAGGACGTCATCGCCGATGCCTTCCTGCAACAGATCCTGCTGCGGCCCGAAGAGTACAGCGTGATCGCCACCCTGAACCTGAACGGTGATTACATCTCCGATGCCCTGGCCGCGCAGGTCGGTGGCATCGGCATGGCGCCTGGCGCCAACCTCTCCGATGGGGTGGCGATGTTCGAAGCAACCCATGGCACGGCGCCCCGTTACGCGGGCCAGGACAAGGTGAACCCCGCGTCGCTCATCCTTTCGGCGGAGATGATGCTGCGCCACATGGGGTGGGGGGAGGCCGCCGATCTCATCCTGCGGGGCATCGAAGGGGCGCTCGCGGCAGGTCAGGTGACGTATGACCTGGCCCGGCTGCGTCCCGGCTCGACCGAGGTGAGTTGTTCCGGTTTCGGCAACGCCATCATCGCCTTCATGGCCTGAGATCCGCATGCCGGTGCGCATCGTGGGCGGATCAGGGTGATGGGCGCGTGACGGAGGATGGCGCGGCCACGGCGCGCGGCCTTGCCCGCAGGCTTGGGCCGGCCCGCCGGATCGTCGCCGCCGCCCTATGGCTTGCCTCGGCGGCCTGCGCGCACTATACCGCCCGGCCGCTGACACCGCAGGCCGTCAAGGCGGCGCTCGCCACGCGTCCGCCGACCGCGCTCTGGGTGCGTCGCGCCCAGCTGCTGCTGCCGTCCTTGCCGCCGCTCGTCGTCCACAAGGGGCAGCGGCTCACCCCGGATCTCGCCGCGGTGGTGGCGGTGGTGGCCGACCCCGCGCTGCGCGCCGAGCGCGCTCAGGAGGCCGTGGCCCGGGCGCAGGTCCTGACCGCCGGCCTCTTGCCCAATCCTGCCTTCTCTTATGGGGTTGGACTGCCGCTTCCCGGGGCGGGTCTCACGCGGGCGTTTCGCGTGGGTCTCGGCCTGCCGATCCAGTCGCTCGTGACGCGCGGGCCGCGCCTGCGTGCCGCACGCCTCCATGCCCAGGCCGTCGACTTGACGGTCGCCTGGCAGGAGTGGCGGGTGGCCGCAGAGGCCAAGTCGCTCGTCTACGCCCTGCTCGTCGGACGCGCGCAACGGCGGCTGCTGGCCCGCGAGGTCCATGCCTTGCGCCATAGCGTCGCGATTCTGGCGGACGGCGAGGCCGCGGGCTACGTGACGCTCGGGGTGGCGGGCGCCGCGCGCCTGGCGCTGCGTCACACCGAGGTAGTCGCGCTTTCGGTGCATCGCCATCTGGCGGAGGTGGCGCTTGCGTTGCGCGGCCTGCTCGGATTGGGGGCACGCGCCCCCTTGCCGCTCACGCGCCACGATGTGCCCGCCTGGCATGGGCGCGGCTGCATGCGCGCGACGCCCTGGCTGAAAGGCCTCGCGCGGCGACGATTGGATCTGCTTGCGCTGCGCAAGGGCTACCGGAGTCAGGATGCGGTCCTGCGGGAGGCCATCGCCGCGCAGTTCCCGGCGATCACGGTGGGCGTGAACCGCGCGCGCGACACGAGCAATGTCAATACGATAGGGGCGGGCGTCTCGATTACGCTGCCGATCTTCAATGACAACCAGGGGGCCATCGCCCAGGCCCGGGCGACGCGCCGCGCGCTGTTCCGGGCCTATGCCGCGCGGGTGTTCACGGCGCGCGCCGGCATCCACCAGCTGACGGTGCGCATGCGCTACGTGCGCCGCGAGCTCGTAAGGACCGAATCGTCCGTACATGCCCTGACCCATCTGGAGACGGTCTATCATACGGCGCTTGCCAAGCACAGCATCGCCGCGCTCACCTATTATCAGCTTCTGGAGCAACTCGTGAAGGAGCGCCTGGTGCTTTTGCAGGACCGCGCGGAGCTCGACCAGTTGGCGGTGGCCGTGGAGGCGGCCAGCGGGAGGTTCGAATGGCCAAAGACGTGCATCGCCCCCTCCTGAGGCCCGCGATGGGCGCGGTCGTCGTGCTTGCGGCCCTTGGGGCCGCCTGGGCGCTGCTGCAGGGGCCGCAGGCCGTGAAGCAAGGCGCGCGGCCGCCGACGGCGACCGTGAAGGTCGTACCCATACGCCGGGCTTCGGTGATCAAGCGGCTCGTGGCCTATGGGCGCGTGGTGCCCGCGCCCTGGGCGGTCCATAGCCTGGTGGAGCCGTTCGAGGTCTCGATAACGCGCGTCTTCGTCAATCGCGGCCAGAGTGTGGGCCGGGGAGCGACCTTGCTCGAGGTGCGGCCCGGGCCTTCCGCGCGGCTTGCGCTCCTGCGGGCGCAAAACGATTATCGGCTGGCCAAGATCGCCCTGCGCGACGAACAGATGCGCCTGCGCCTGAAGCTTGCCACCCGCGCGGGCCTGCTGCGCGCCCGCAAGGCCTTCGACGCGGCGCGGCTGTCCTTGCAGATCTTTCAGGCGGAGGGACTGCATCGGCGCATGCTCGTGACGGCGCCGGTCGATGGCGTCGTGAGCCGCATCGGGGTGGAGGAGGGGTCGACCGTGAGCCCGGGGCGCGCGCTCGTGTCCCTCATCGCCGGCAATCGCCTGGAGGTACGGCTGGGACTGGAGCCGGAGGATGTGCCCAATATACGCGTGGGCGAACGCGTGCGCCTGTCGTCGTTCGAGGGGGTGGCAGGTCAGCGCACTCATGGCCTGGTGTCCGTGATCTCGCGGGTGATGGACCCCGCGACGCATATGATCAACGTGTTCGTGACCTTGCCGCGCTCCAACTCCTACCTGCTTGGAGAGTATGTGGAGGGCCGGTTCACGGCCGCCTCGCGCCCGGGATTGGTGGTGCCGCGCTCGGCGGTCCTGCCGTCCGGACACCACTTCGTGCTTTATACCGTGGCCCATGGGCGGGCGGTACGCCGCCGCGTCGCTCTCGGGCCCCATAACGGTTATGTGGCGCAGGTCGCGGCGCCGCACCTGCGGCCCGGGATGCCGGTCGTGGTGCTGGGCAACTACGAGCTTGCGCCGGGCATGGCCGTACGGATCGCGAAATGACGCTGACCGGCTGGATCCAGCGTCACCGGCGTTCCTTGCTCTTCCTTCTCGCGCTGCTGGTGCTGGGCGGCGTGTACTCCGCGACGCGCCTGCCGGTCGCGCTCTTTCCGCATGTCGCCTTCCCGCGCGTGGAGATCTATGCCAACGCCGGCGACCGGCCGGCCAAGCGCATGCTGATCCAGGTCACCTATCCGGTCGAGCAGGCGGTGCGCGGGATCCCCGGGGTCGTCGGGGTCCGGTCGACGACCAGTCGCGGCAGCGCCGACTTCTTCGTGAACTTCCATTGGGGCGAGAACATGACGACGGCGACGCTGGAGGTCCAGGCCGCCCTGGCCGGCATCAGCGGCCGTCTGCCCGCCGACACGACCTTCGAGGTGCGGCGCATGCGCCCGACGATCTTCCGCATGCTCGCCTATACCTTCACCTCGCGCCGCGTGTCGCAGGTGACGCTGCGCGACATCGCCCGCTATCAGTTGCGTCCGCTCTTGTCGGCGATCCCCGGGGTCGCGCGCGTGGGCGTCATAGGCGGACGCATCGAAGAGTATAGGGTCACCGTGAACCCGGCGCGGCTCGCCGAATACGGGCTCACCATAGGCGATGTGAGCCGCGCGCTCGCCAACAGCAACGTCCTGCGCACGGTGGGCCATCTCCAGGAGAACTACCGGTTCTATCTGGTCATCTCCAACACAAGGCTCCATCGACTGCGGGACATCCGTCGCACCGTGCTGCGTTCCGGGGGTAACGGCATCGTGCGCCTGGACGAAGTGGCGACGGTGGCGCGCGCCCTGAAGCCGCAGTGGACGCAGGTGCTGGCCGACGGCCAGCCCGCGGTGAGTGTGCAGATCTACCAGCAGCCGGGCGGCAATACCGTCGCCATCACGCGCGCCGTGAAGAAGGTCCTGCAGCGATTCGAGCAGAGCCTCCCGCGGGGCGTCCACGTGAAGAAGTGGTACGACCAGAGCACCCTGATCCAGGGCGCGGCCAACAGCGTCCGCGACGCGGTCTTGATCGGCGCCCTGCTCGCGGCGCTCGTGTTGTTCGTCTTTCTGCGCAACGCGCGCGTCACCTTCATCGCCCTGATCACGGTGCCAAGCGTGCTCGCGGCGACCATCCTGCTTCTGTTCGTTCTCCATATGAGCTTCAATATCATGACGCTGGGCGGCATGGCGGCCTCGGTGGGCCTCATCATCGATGACACCATCGTCATGCTCGAACACATCATGCGCAGGCTGCATGAAAAGCGCCCCGAGCCGCGTCAAGAGCGCGTCATGGTGGCCGTCCGGCAGTTCACGCGGCCGCTTGCCGGTTCGTCGGCCTCGACGATCATCATCTTCGCGCCGCTCGCCTTCCTGTCCGGCGTCACGGGGGCCTTCTTCCGCGCGCTGTCGCTGACCATGGCGGCAAGCCTCATCATCTCTTTTTTCGTGGCCTGGCTTGCCGTGCCCATCCTCGCCGACCACTTGCTGCAGGCGCGCGACCTGGAAGCCGGCGAGGGCGGGGTGTGGACGCGCCGGGCGCACGCCTTCTACGAACGAATCATGCGCGCCGTGTTCCGCGCGCCGCGCCGGCTGTTCATCGTGATCGTGGGCTTCGTGGCGCTCGGGATCATCGGCTTCACGCTCACCGGATCGGGATTCATGCCGGCCATGGATGAGGGCGGTTTCGTGCTGAACTACCGGGCCGCGCCCGGCACCTCGCTGAAAGAGACCGCGCGGCTGCTCGAGAAGGTGCAGCACATTTTGAGCGCGAACCATTATGTGCGGACCGACTCGCTGCGCACCGGCCTGCAGCTCGGGGGCGGCATCACGGGCACCAACGAGGGCGACTTCTTCGTGTTGCTGAAGCCTTATCCGCGGCCGACCATCTGGCAGATCATGACGAGCGTGCGACGACAGATCGGCGAGCACGTGCCGGGCCTTAAGATCAGCACGAACCAGCCCATGCAGGACTTGATCGGCGACCTGACCGGGGCCCCGCAGCCCGTGGAGATCAAGGTGTTCTCGGACAACGGGGCGCTGCTGCGCCGTCTGGGTCCCGAGATCGCCGCCAAGCTCAGGCGCATCCGCGGCATCGTCAACGCGCGCGACGGCATCGTGTACGCGGGTGACGCGCTGGACATCCGCGTGAATCGCGCCAAGGCCGCCCTGGAGGGCGTGGACCCGCAGAGCGTCACAAGCCAGCTGCGGGCGTATCTGAACGGCACGGTGGCGACGGCGGTGCAGCGCGACGTGCGCATGATCGGGGTGCGGGTATGGGTGCCGCGGCCCATCCGGCGGTCCTTGCATGCCATCCGCAATCTGCGGCTGCGCGCGGCCAACGGCCGCCTGTTCCCGTTGCGGGCGATCGCCACGGTGACTCGCCTGAATGGTCAGCCCGAGATCGCCCGCGACAACCTGAAGCGCATGATCCCGATCACGGCGCGCATCTCCGGTCGCAGCCTGGGCGGGGTCATGCATGACGTGAAGCGGCTCATGGCGCGCCCGGGCCTTCTGCCCCCCGGCGTCTACGCGACCCTGGGCGGCCTCTATGTGCAGCAGCAGATCGCCTTCGCGGGCCTCATAGCCGTGTTCGTGGCCGCGGTGGCGTTGGTCTTTCTGTTGCTGCTCTTTCTCTATGAGCGTTTCCTTGTGACCTTTGCCCTGATGGGCACGACCCTGCTTGCCTTGTCCGCCGTGTTCGTGGGTCTCTGGGCGACCGGGACGCAGCTCAACATCTCGTCCATGATGGGGATGACCATGGTGGTCGGTATCGTCACGGAGGTCGCCATTTTCTACTACTCGGAATATCAGGATATCGAGAATGGCGACCCGGTGGAGGGCCTGATCGCGGCGGGGAAGAACCGCCTGCGGCCGATCGCCATGACCACCCTGGCGGCGATCCTGGCGCTTCTGCCGCTCGCCTCGGGCTGGGGGCAGGGCTCTGCCATGCAGCAGCCGCTTGCGATCGCCATCATCTCGGGCCTGCTCGTCCAGCTGCCGCTGGCCCTGGTGGCCTTGCCGCTCTTCCTGTCGTGGGGGATCGGGCGCCGCTCGTCCGGCTCTTAAGAAAAACCCGGCCAAGCCGGGTTTCAAGGTGCTATGATGAGGTTCTGTGGGATTCAGACGGCGCGAATGTTCGATGCCTGCGGCCCCTTGGGACCGTGTTGCACCTCGAATTCGACCTCTTGACCCTCTTTCAGGGTCTTGTAGCCGTCCATCTGAATCGCCGAGAAATGGGCAAAGACGTCATCGCCCCCGCTGCTGGGCGAGATGAAGCCGTAGCCTTTGCTCGCGTTGAACCATTTCACAATACCCGTTGCCATACCGTGATCCCCCTGCTGATAACGTGTCACCGGCGCAGCCGTGCTTGAAAGCCGCTCGTATTTCAGGTAATGCTGATATAGGAGTCGTGGAGCGGGCCCAGCGCTATTCATGCCTATTTCTTTTGTCAAGTCAAGATGGCGGCGGCAGGGCCCTGGGGGGCCTGGACGGGTGGCGGCGATGGGCAGAGAATTCCGCGCAGGAACGCGCTTTTTTGAGAAGGAGGCCACCGTGTTAGCAGGACGGACCGATCATGCCCGATAGGCGGCCAGGCGATCTCTCCGATCTGGATGTCCAGGAGGCGAAGCCCGAGGTCGCTTTACCGCCTCTTTACAAGGTGGTTATCCTGAACGACGACTATACTCCGATGGATTTCGTGGTTCAGGTGCTCGAGCGCTTCTTCAACAAGAATCGCGAGGAGGCGACGCGCATCATGCTGCATGTGCATCAGCGCGGGGTCGGCGTTTGTGGCGTATATACAAGGGAAGTCGCCGAGACTAAAGTAAGACAAGTGACGATTTTTTCGGGCGAGAACCAGCACCCACTGCAGTGCACGCTGGAGCCCGAGTAGGGTCGGACTTTACATGATTTGGAGGTGTTCCTTCCCATGTTATCCCAGGAACTCGAATTTTCCCTCAACATGGCGTTTCAGGAGGCTCGTGAGAAGCGCCATGAGTTCATAACCGTCGAGCACCTCCTTGCGGCCCTCCTCGACAACCCGAGCGCCGCGCGCGTGCTGCGCGCCTGCGGGGGGAACATCGAGGAACTGCGTCGCAGCCTGACGGCGTTTTTGCGCGAGAACATCCCGACGCTCGCGCCCGGAAGCCAGGTCGAGACCCAACCCACCCTCGGATTCCAGCGCGTCATCCAGCGCGCGGTGCTGCATGTGCAGGGCGTGGGCAAGAAGGAAGTCACGGGCGCGAACGTGCTGGTGGCGATCTTCAGCGAAAAGGAGTCGCACGCGGTCTACTTTCTGCAAAAGCAGAACATCACGCGCTTCGATGTCGTGAATTACATCTCCCATGGCATCTCGAAGGTGCCGGGCGAGGGCCACGAGTTGTCGGCCTCCGAGGAGCAGGAGGAGGGGGTGAGCGCCGCCGAGCGTGGCGCCCTGGACGTCTTTGCCGTGAACCTGAACGAGCAGGCGCGACTCGGGAAGATCGACCCCTTGATAGGACGTGACCACGAGATGAGCCGCACCGTGCAGATCCTCTGCCGGCGGCGCAAGAACAACCCTCTGTACGTGGGCGAGGCCGGCGTGGGCAAGACCGCCATCGCCGAAGGGCTTGCGAAGAAGATCGTGGACGGCGATGTGCCGGAGGTGTTGGCGCACAGCACCATCTACGCGCTCGACATGGGCGCGCTCCTCGCCGGAACGAAGTACCGCGGCGATTTCGAGAAGCGGCTGAAGGC
The DNA here is from genome assembly GCA_021816425.1 of Pseudomonadota bacterium. Taxonomy (GTDB): domain Bacteria; phylum Pseudomonadota; class Gammaproteobacteria; order Acidiferrobacterales; family Acidiferrobacteraceae; genus Acidiferrobacter. Next base: position 29,840 of record JAKAXT010000007.1, read on the forward strand.
CGTCATCACCCACATGAAGAAGCAGGAGAACGCCATCCTCTTCATCGATGAGATCCATACCATCATCGGTGCGGGCGCCGCCTCGGGCGGGGCCATGGATGCCTCCAATCTTCTGAAGCCCGCGCTCGCCTCGGGCGACTTGAAGTGCATAGGCTCCACCACCTATCAGGAATACCGGGGCATCTTCGAAAAGGACCGGGCGCTCGCGCGCAGGTTCCAGAAGATCGATGTGCCCGAGCCCTCCGTGGAGGAGGCCGTGCAGATCCTGCGCGGGCTGAAAGGACGTTTCGAGAAACACCATGGCGTGCGCTATACGCAGCAGGCGCTGCGAACGGCGGTGGAGCTCTCGAACCGGTACATAGGGGACCGCCATCTGCCGGACAAGGCGATCGACGTCATCGACGAGGCGGGGGCGAGCGTGCATCTGGCCGCGCCGAGCAAGCGCAGGAAGACCATCGGCGTGCCCGAGATCGAGGAGATCGTGGCGCGGATCGCGCGGATCCCGCAAAAGCACGTCTCGACATCGGATCGCGAGGCCTTGCGGAATCTCGAGCGTGACCTGAAGCTCGTGGTCTTCGGGCAGGACGCGGCCGTCGATGCGCTTGCCGCGTCGATCAAGATGGCCCGCTCGGGGCTGCGCGAAGGCGAGAAGCCGATCGGGTCCTACCTGTTCTCCGGCCCCACGGGCGTGGGCAAGACCGAGGTCACAAGGCAGCTCGCCTACATCCTCGGCCTGCAGCTCGTGCGCTTCGATATGTCGGAATACATGGAGCGCCACACCGTGTCGCGCCTCATTGGCGCGCCCCCGGGCTATGTGGGTTTCGACCAGGGCGGGCTTCTCACCGACGCGATCAACAAGCACCCGCACTGCGTCCTTTTGCTGGACGAGATCGAAAAGGCGCACCCGGGGGTCTTCAATCTGCTCTTGCAGGTCATGGACCACGGGACGCTCACCGACAACAACGGCCGTAAGGCCGACTTCCGGCACGTGATCATCGTCATGACCACGAACGCAGGCGCCGAGCAGATGGGTCGGTCGGGGATGGGCTTCATGCCGGCGGAGCGCGCCGGAGAGGAGTTCGTGGCGATCAAGCAGACGTTTACGCCGGAATTCCGCAACCGCCTCGATGCCATCATAAGCTTCAGTCCGCTGTCGCCCGAGACGATCGCGCATGTGGTCGACAAATTCGTGGTCGAGCTCGAGGGGCAGCTCGAGGAGAAGGGCGTATCGATCGAAGTCGAGGCCTCGGCGCGGACGTGGCTTGCGCGAAACGGCTACGATGCGGCGATGGGGGCGCGGCCCATGGCGCGTCTCATCCAGGAGCGCATCAAGAAGCCGCTCGCCAACGAGCTCCTGTTCGGGCGCCTGGCAAACGGCGGCACCGTGAGCGTGCGGGAAGAGAACGACGGCCTTGTGTTCGACTATGCCGAAAAGCCGGTGGGCGTACAGGAGTAGCCTCGAGGCTTGGCGGCAGCAGGCCCTGCGCGGTTCGGCGCAGGGCCTGGAGCCCTCGTGTCCGCTCTACGAACGCGTCCCGACGCGCGACGAATCGGGCCATAGGTTGAGTGATTTCATGATGCTGTTCCCGGGGCTCAGGGAACGTTCGGGGCGCGAGCGTCGCGCGGTCCTGAGGCAGGTCGATGCCGTGCTGAAGGCCTTTCCCGAGGTCGTGTTCGCGGATATGAACCTGAGGCTCAATCTCTTATGGGTCAGCGTGCGGGCGCGACCCGGCGTCATCCTCGACATCGCGTGCTGTCTGAAATTCCACGTGCCGGAGGCGCTTCTGGTCGGTCCCAAGACCGCGTGATGCAAGGCGGGGTCGCGCTCAGCGGGCGCGGAAGACGATGCGCCCCTTGGTGAGGTCGTAAGGCGTGAGCTGTACCGTGACCTTGTCGCCCGTCAGGATGCGGATGTAGTTCTTGCGCATCTTCCCGGATATATGGGCCGTGACGACATGCCCGTTGTCGAGCTTTACACGAAACAGGGTGTTGGGCAGGGTGTCGACGATCGTACCCTCCATTTCGATATGTTCTTCCTTAGACACTCTCTCGCGCTCCCGAAGAAGGCGCTTATGATGCCCGAAGCCCGAGGGCTCGTAAAGACATTTTCGGCCCACGACCACGCCACGTGGCCCCGTTTCGCGCAAAAGGGCGCGCCATCGGAGGGCCGCCGGCGTCTGCGGTCCGGCGGCCGCCGCGTCAGGCCTCGGAAAGCGGGGACCAGCGACCGTTGCGGTAGGCCTCGAGGGGCTTGAAGCGCCTCTTGTAGGCCATTTTCGCGCTGTCTTTGACCCAGTAGCCGAGATAGACGTAGGGGAGATTGCGTCGGCGGGCCTCGTCGATCTGCCAGAGGACGGCGTAGGTGCCAAGCCCGCGCTCCGCAAGCGATGGATCGTAGAAGGTGTAGACCGCGGACAGTCCATCCGGGAGATGGTCGACGACCGCGACGGCGGCGAGCGCGCCGCCGTCGCGGAATTCGTAGAAGGTCGTGTCGCAGTGGCGGCCGACCAGAAAGCGCAGGTAGGTCGGCGGATCGGGGTTGGCCATGGTGCCTTCCGGATGCCGCGCGCTCTGGTAACGCAGGAACAACACGAAGTGTTCGGCGTCGAAGCGCGCCGGGCTCGCGTTTACGCGCAGGTCCCGGTTGCGGTCGAGGGTGCGTCTCTGGGCGCGGGTGGCGACGAAGGTCTCGGTCGGGATGCGCACGGGGACGCAGGCCTGGCAGTTCGGGCAGTGCGGCCGGTAGATGAGATCCCCGCTGCGGCGGAAGCCGCGGCGATTGAAGTCGCCGAAGAGTTCCGGGGTGACGGGGAAGCGTGGGTCGATAAAGAGCGTGCTCGCCGTCTGGTCGGGCAAGTAGCTGCAGGCGTGGGCCGTGGACAGAAAGAGGTGCGGCGCCGTGTTCGCGACGCTCATGGTGACGTCTCCGATGGGGCGGACCAGCGGCCGGGCGGGGTCGGTCGATCGACCGCGGCGCGCAAGTGTTGGAGAAAGGCGTGGCGAGGGATGGTCCGCGCCCCGAGCGACGCCATATGGTCCGACGGGACCTGGCAATCGATCAGGGAGAAACCATTCTCGCGCAGCCAGAAGACGAGGCGCGCGAAGGCGATCTTCGACGCGTAGCTTATCGTGCTGAACATGGATTCGCCGAAGAAGGCGCCGCCCAGGGCGACGCCGTAGAGCCCGCCCACCAGCACCCCGTCCTGCCAAGCCTCGACGCTGTGGGCATGGCCGCGGCGGAACAGATCGGCGTAGGCGACCATCATGTCGGGCGTGATCCAGGTCCCGTCGGCGCTCGCGCGCGGGGCCGCGCAGGCGCGGATCACCGCCGGAAACGCCCTGTCGAAGGTGATGTCGAGCGTCCGCTTGCGCATGGCTTTGGCGAGACTGCGGTTCACGCGCAGCTCGTCGGGAAACAGCACCATGCGGGGATCGGGGGACCACCACAGGATGGGCGGCTCGTTGTACCAGGGGAAGATGCCCGCCCGATAGGCGCGGAGCAGGCGCGCGGCCGACAGGTCCCCGCCGACGGCGAGCGGGGCATCCGGCGGCGCGTCGTCGGCCGAGGGAAACATGAGGGAGTCGGGCGCGAGCCAGGCGATCACGCGGGACTCCGGCGTCGGGCGCGCGGGGACCGCACCCCAGGCGCGGCACGAAAGTCGCGGAGCGGGCGATGGGTGGCGGCGCGCGCGGGCACGGGGCCCGCCTCTGGTGCGATGGGCGTCATGAGGGATTGCGAAACGGTGTGTGCTCGTTCAATTCGTTCAGGGTGATTTCAAGACCGGCGTTTTCCCGCAGAAGAAACTGGTCCACCGCCCGGTGGAATTGCGGATGATCGAGCCAGTGCATGGAATAGGTCGGCGTCGGCAGAAAACCCCGGCTCAACTTGTGTGGGCCCTGCGCGCCGGCCTCGAAGCGACCGAGACCGTGGGCGAGGCAGTAATCGATCGCCTGGTAGTAGCAGGTCTCGAAGTGTAGCCCGGGCAGGGCCGCAAGAGCCCCCCAATACCGACCGTACAGCGTCTGGTCGTCACGGAAGAAGAGCGCGCCCGCCACGACTTTCGCATCTTGGCTTGCCATGAGCAGGACCACTCCCGGGACCGTGGCACCGATGCGGGAGAAGAAGTCGCGCGTGAGGTAGGGTATCGCGCCATATTTCGAGATCGTGGCGATGTAGAGGCCGTAGAAGGCGTCCCAGAGGGCCTCGGTCAAATCCCGTCCTTCGTAGAAGGCGTATCGGACCCCGGCGCAGGCGACCTGGCGGCGCTCGCGCCGGATGTTCTTGCGTTTCGGGGCGGAGAGCGCGGCCAGATAATCCGCGAAGTTCGACCAGCCGGCGTTCTGCCAATGGAACTGGAAGCCGGTGCGTTGCGAAAAGCCCTCGCGCGCCAGGATCTCGCAGTCATCGGCGGTGGTGAAGAGCCAATGAACGGACGATGCATGGGTCCTTGCCGCGTGCGCGCGCAGCGCAGCTATGGCAGTCCGCGCGAGACGCGACTTGTCCGACGTGTCGCGGCATAAAAGCCTGGGCCCCGTGATCGGCGTGAACGGGATCGCCGCGACCAGCTTGGGATAATAGTTCAGGCCGGCGTCCTGGTAGGCGTGTGCCCACGCCCAATCAAAGACGTATTCGCCGTAGGAGTGGGACTTGCGATAGAGGGGGACGATCGCCGACAGCTGCGCGCCTTCATACACCGCCAAAGGCTCCGGGCGCCAGCCCGTGCCGCCACCGACCGATCCGCTTTCCTCGAGGGCCAGAAGGAATTCGTGGCGCAGGAAGGGCTGGGGGCCTGATAGGGCGTTCCACATGTCCTGCGGCACCTCCGCCACGCTGCCGAGGAATGAGCAGCTGATGGCCGCGGAGTCTATCATGGGTGCGTGCCGACCCCCGTCGCCGCGTGTCCGTTGCTCGGCGTGGATGACGCGGACGGCGGCTTTAAGAGCGCATTGAGCCGGTCGATATCGCCAGCCGTCAGGTGACTCATCGCCGCCTTTAGCTCGAGCTGACCGAGAAGATAATCGTAGGTGGCGCGCGCGAAGTCCCGCCGGGACCGGTAATAGGCCTGTTCGGCGCGCAGCACATCGAGGTTGTTGCGAATGCCGACCCGGGCCCCGAGGCGCTCGGAGGCGAGGGCCTGGCGCGCCGCCGCGCGAGCGGCCTTCAGCGCCCGGATCTCGTCGTAGCCATTACGCACATTCAAGAAGGCCTGGCGGACATCGAAGCGAACGCGGCGCTGGATGCGCAACGCGGCCACATGCGCGCGAAAGGCCGCCGCGCTTGCGTGCGCGCTCTTCGCCGAAAGCTCGCCACCCTGGTAGATCGGCAGGTTGAGGTCGATCCCTATGGTCTTGTCGCGCAGGACGGTCCCGAAACCGAACTCGCCATTGTCTGCCCGGCTGTAGCTATAGGCGGCCTCGGCCCTGATGGTGGGGTAACGGCCGGCAGACGCGGCGCGCGCGGCGGCGGCGGCCGCTGCGGCCTCTCTGCGCGCGGCTTGCAGGACCAGGTTGTGATCGAAGGCGTGGGCCTCGTCTGCGGCAAGCACGCCCGTGCGCGGGCGCGGAAGCGCGTGATGGAGATCGAGGGACCAGAGGCCATGCGCGGGCGCGCCCGTCATGCGCTCGATGCGCGCGCGGGCGAGACGCAGGGCGTTCCGGGCAGCGAGGGTGGCGGCGCGGACCGCCTCGTATTGCGCGCGCGCCTCGTTGGCGTCGGTGATGGGGGCGCGCCCCAGATGGAAGCTGTGCATCGCCGAGGCGTATTCGGCGCGTAACGCGCGCTCCTCGGCCCTTCTAAGGTGCAAGTCGTCGCGCGCGAGGAGATAGCCGAAGTACTTGGCGCACACGGCGAGGACGAGGTCGCTCTTGGCGAGGTCGTAACGGCTGCGCGCCGCGCGTATGGTGTCGCCGGCGGCACGGTAGGCATAGAGGGCCTGGATGTCGAGCAAGGTCTCGGTGATCGACACGCCGTAACCGTGCGCGTTGAACGTGAAGTGGCCGCTTGGGAAGACGAAGGTCGACGAACCCCCGAGGATGCGGCTCGTGAGGTCGTTGTAGCTCGTATTGGCCTGTGCCGAGATGCGGGGCAGAAAGGCGGAGCGCGCCTCGGGTCCTAGGGTGCGCGCCTCGCGGTAGGATGCCGCCGATTGCCGATAACGCATGTCATGGGCGCGGGCGGCAAGAAAGATGGACTTCAGATCGGCGGCGGGCGCCTGTCGGGCGGCGCAGGCGAGTACTGTCGGAATGAGCGCGAAGAGCAGTCGTTTTTTCATGACCGGACGAAAACCTCCCATGATGATCCCGCGCTTTAAGGGCGCCTAGGATAGCATTTTCGGGGCAGGCCACGGGGCGTGGCGTCTGACGGGCTTCAAGGATCGTGCGGCCCTTTCACCCGCACCCGCATGCCGTCGACCAGGCGGGTCGGGGCATGGATCACGATCTCGGTCGTGACGCGCAGCCCCGAGCGCACCACCATGCCTTGTGGCACGCTTTGCCCCATCGCGATGCGGCGTTCCTGCACCCGCCCCTTGTGCACCACGAACACGACGGCGCCGGGGCCGCGCAAGGAGATCGCCTCGCGCGGGATCACGAGTCTCGCGCGAGTCGCCGTCACCACATCGACCCGCAGGGGGCTGCCTACGGCAAAGCCGCGGCGCGGCGGCAAATCGATCCAGGCATAGACGGCATGCCCTTTCTTGGGGTTTGTGAGGCGGGCGATGGTGGCCTTGAGGGGTGTGCGCGGCGCAAGCGGGCTGTGCACGAAGACCCGCTCGCCGACGCGCAAGGCCGGGCGCAGACTGGCCGGGAACGGGGCCCGGGCCTTGCGGATCGAGGCGCCGGAGAGTGCGAACAGGCGTTGCCAGGGCTGCACGCGCTGGCCCGCGCTTACGAATACCCGCGTCACGGTGGCGGTCACGGGCGCCCGAATCGCGATGCGCGGTCGAGCCCGCCCCGGCGGGCCCGCCAGGCGCAGGCGGCCGACGATCTGCCCGCGCGTGACGACCGACCCCGTCTGCACCGCGACGCGGGTCAGGACCCCGGCGCGCGGCGCGGTAATGACCGGGCTTGCGCCACGCTCGACGTCGCCCACGGCGCTTCGCGTCTGCGCGACCTCTGTCGCCACCGGATGCCCGACGTCGACTGCGACCGGCGTCCCGGCCCCGTGGGCGTCGTGACGCGAGCAGGCCGCGAGGAGCGCGCTTAGGACGGCAAGCGCAGCGCGGCGTCGAAAGCTGGACACGGGGTACCCTCATTGAGCGTGGTCGTCATGGTAGCGATGGCCCCGGGGCGCTGCAAGATGCGCCGGCACTCTGTGGCATAATGGCGGCGGAATTCGCTGGTCGAGGAGGTTGCGTTGCGTCTGCATGAATATCAGGCCAAGGCCTTGTTCGCGGCTCGCGGTATCGCGACGCCGCCCGGAGTGGTCGTGACGGCGGTGGAGGAGGTCGCGTCGGCGCTCGCGGCGCTTGCGACGCCGCAGTGCGTGGTGAAGGCCCAGATCCACGCGGGGGCCCGCGGACACGCGGGCGGGGTCCGCGTGGTGCCCTCGGGCGAGGTCGCGGCGCACGTGAAGGCGCTCCTGGGGACGCGGCTCGTGACGAGCCAGACCGGGGCCTCCGGTCTGCCGGTCGATGCGCTGCTTCTGGAGGCGCCGATGACGGCCGCAGCCGAACTCTATCTGGCGTGTGTCCTGGATCGGCGCGCAGGCGCGCGCGTCGTGCTCGCCGGACGACAGGGCGGCATGGGGATCGAGGCGGGTGAGAGACCCGTCTCGCGGGTCATAGATACCCTGCGCGGCTTTTCGGGCTACGAGGGTCGTGACCTGGCCCGGGCGATCGGGCTTTCGGGGCGCGCGGTCGCGGCCTTCGGCGATGTCGTGTCGGCGCTCGTGGCCCTGGCCGTGGCGCACGATGCGCTGCTCGTCGAGATCAACCCGCTCATGCTGCGCGAGGACGGGACCTTGGTCGCGGGCGATGGCAAGATCGAGATCGACGACAACGCCCTGTTCCGGCAACCGGCCCTCGAGGCCCTGCGCGACCCGCGCCAAGGCGATGCCAAGGACGAAGAGGCGCGGGAGCGCGGCCTCCAGTACATAAGCCTCGACGGCGACATAGGGTGCCTCGTGAACGGGGCGGGGCTTGCCATGGCCACCATGGACCTCATCGCCCAGGCCGGCGGACGGCCCGCGAACTTCCTCGACGTAGGGGGCGGTACGACGGCGCAGAAGGTCGCCGAGGCCTTGCGGTTGCTGGCCCGCGACCCGCGCGTCAAGGTCGTGCTCGTGAACATCTTCGGTGGCATCGTGCGCTGTGACCTCATCGCCGAGGGCCTGTTGTTGGCCGCCTCCAGTCTCGGCCGGCCGCTGCCTATCGTGGTGCGGCTCGTGGGCACGCGCGAGGAGGAGGGTCGTCGGGCGCTCGCGGAGGGTGGGCTTCTCGGCGATGTCACGCAGGATCTGGAGGAGGCGGCGCAGCTTGCGGTGCGCCGGGCACAAGCGGCATGAGCGTGCTCATTCACAAGCAGACCCGGGTCCTCTGCCAGGGGTTTACCGGTAAGCAGGGGACCTTTCACTGTCAGCAGGCCCTGGAGTACGGGACCGACATCGTAGGCGGCGTGACCCCCGGGAAGGGGGGCACGCGGCACCTGGAACGGCCGGTGTTCGATACCGTGGCCGAGGCCGTGGCCGCCGTGCGCCCGGACGCCTCGGTGATCTACGTCCCGGCGCCCATGGCGGCTGACGCCATCCTCGAGGCGGCCGCGGCCGGCATCGGTCTTGTGGTGTGTATCACCGAGGGCATCCCGGTGGCGGACATGCTGCGCGTGAAGGCGCTCTTGCCCGCGACCACGCGGCTCATCGGGCCCAATTGCCCGGGGATCATCACCTCCGGAGAGTGCAAGATCGGGATCATGCCGGGCGCCATCCATAAACCCGGGATCGTGGGCATCGTGTCGCGTTCCGGGACCTTGACGTATGAGGCGGTGGCGCAGACCACGGCCGAAGGCCTCGGGCAGACCACCTGCATCGGCATCGGAGGAGATCCCGTGCACGGTCTTGGGTTCATCGATTGCCTGGAACTCTTCGAGGCCGACGCGGCCACTCAGGGCATCCTGCTCGTGGGCGAGATCGGAGGCACGGAAGAAGAGGAGGCGGCGGATTACATACGCGAGCACGTGCGAAAGCCCGTGGTCGCCTATATCGCCGGCATGACCGCCCCCCCGGGTCGGCGCATGGGGCACGCGGGCGCGGTCATAGCGGGGGCGCTCGGCACCGCGCAGGCGAAGAAGTCCGCCCTGCGCGAGGTCGGTGTCACTGTGGTCGACTCGCCGGCGCGGATGGGCCGCGCCTTGGCCGGGAGATTGGCGCGATAATGGCGACGTTGGCGCTCTGCCAGATGCGTTGCGAGGTCGGCAATATCGCCGGCAATGCGCGGCGCATGGCGGCTTTCGCGCGCGAGGCACGCGATGATCACAAGGCGGATCTGATCGCGTTCCCGGAACTTGCCCTGACCGGCTATCCGCCCGAGGATCTCTTGCTGCGCGCCGAGTTCGTGGCCCGCGCCCGGGCGGCCGTCCTGGAGCTTGCGGCGCTCTGTCCGGGGATCGATATGCTGGTGGGCCTCCCGTGGGCCGAAAACGGGAAACTCTACAATGCGGTGGCGTGGGTCCATGGCGGGGTCATCGCGGGGCTCTACCGCAAGCAGGTGCTGCCGAACTACGGGGTGTTCGACGAGCAGCGGTATTTCAAGGCCGGGAGGGGCCCGCTCGTGCGCCCCGTAAACGGCATCAGGGTCGGCGTCACCATTTGTGAGGACCTGTGGGAACCGGGGCCCGTGGGCGGTGCCGCGGAGGCGGGGGCGAAGGTCGTGGTGAACGTGAACGCCTCGCCCTACCATCGCGACAAGGATCGCCTGCGATTGCAGGTGGCCGCCGGGCGCGCCATCGACGGCCGCGTGTCGCTTGCCTACGTGAACATGGTGGGCGGGCAAGATGAGCTCGTATTCGACGGGATGTCGTTCGTCGTGGACGCTGCGGGCGAGAGCCGCGCGCGCGCCGCGGGCTTCGTGGAGGAGCTCTTGATCGCCCACTTCGACGGAGACGGCCGTCCCGGGAGCGGGGCCTGCGCATCGTGGCCCACCGGCGAGGAGGCGCTTTACGAGGCCTTGAAGCTCGGTCTCTCCGACTATGTCCGACGTAACGGCTTTGGGACGCTGGTGTTGGGACTCTCCGGCGGTATCGATTCGGCGCTGACGCTCGCCTTGTGCCGTGATGCCTTGCCGCAGGTGGCGCTGCGACCCGTCATGATGCCATCGCGCTACACGCAGGCGATGAGCATCGAGGATGCGCGCGCCGAGGCGAACGCGCTCGGCCTTACGCTTCCGGTCATCCCGATCGATGCCCTGTATGACGATTTTGCGTCGGCACTGGATCCGCTTTGGGACGGCCCCGGGCGGGCCTTGGCCGCCGAGAACCTTCAGGCGCGGATCCGCGGGACTCTGCTCATGACGATCGCCAACGCCCATCGTGGGCTCGTGGTGGTGACCAGCAACAAGAGCGAACTTGCGGTGGGATACACGACCCTCTACGGGGACATGGCAGGCGGTTATGCGCCTCTAAAGGATGTCTTCAAGACGGACGTCTATGCCCTGGCGCGTTATCGCAATCGGCAGGGCGCGATCATCCCCGAGCGCGTCATCGAGCGCGCCCCGAGCGCGGAACTGCGCCTCGACCAAAAGGACAGCGACAGCCTCCCGGCCTATGATCTGCTGGATGCGGTGCTAAGGCGCTACGTCGAGCAGGATTGGGACGCCGACCGCCTGGTCGCCGCCGGATTCGAGAAGCCGCTGGTCGATGAGGTCTTGCGGTTGGTGCGCGCCGCCGAACACAAGCGCAAGCAGGCGCCCCTTGGCACGCGCGTCACGGCGCGCGCCTTCGGGCGCGACTGGCGCTATCCGGTGACGGCTTCCTACGAGCCGCCGAGGACGTGAGCGCGCCGCAGGCGCTTTAGGTAGCGGCTCGAGGGGAAATTGCGGGCCAGGATGCGCGCCGTATCGCGGCTCAGGTCGACCATGCCCATGCGCTCATAGGCCATGGCCATGAGCCCCAGGGCGTCGGCAACGGCCGGGGTTCGCGGATAGTGCTCGATCACGCGCTTGCAGCGGTTGGCGGTCGCGACATAGGCGCCACGGATATAGTAGTAGCGGGCCACCGCGATGCTGTTGCGGGCGAGCATGTCGGTGAGATAGTTGACGCGCTCGGCCGCGTCGGGCGCGTACTCGCTGTGCGGGTATTTCTTTACGACCGTTTCAAACGCCCTTAGGGCCGCGCGCAACGCCGTGCTATCGCGGCCCTGCAGCTGGTTCACGCCAAAGGCGCGCTCTATAATGCTTCTATTTTTATTGAAATCGACGAGCCCTTGGAGATAATAGGCGTAGGCGACGCGCGGATCGGTCGGGTGGAGGCGTATGAACCGCTTGGTGGCGGCGATGGCGGCGTCCGACTCGCCGGATTTGTAATAGGCGTAGGCCACGACGATCTCCGCCTGGGCGGCGTAGCGGCCGTAGGGGTAGCTTGCCTCGAGCTCCTCGAGCAGCTGCACGGCATGATGATAATTGCCGGCTTTGAGAGAGCTCACCGCGTTGGCGTAGAATCGCTGGGCCGGCCAGTGATGGGTCTTGTGATGGTCGCGGCCGCAGGCCGTGAGGCCGGCAAGGGCGAAAACGAGAAAAACGCGGGACAGGGGACGCATGCCTACCTCTCTGATATGCCGGTGCAAGCTTAACCGGATTTGGCGTGAGCGGAAAGGGTTTGGACGACGAGCTTAGATTTTGCGTGGAGATGTCGGGCGCCGAGCAGGGGCTGAGGCTCGACCGGGCGCTTGCGCGCCGCCTGCCGCAGTTTTCGCGCACGACGCTCCAGGGCTGGCTGCGCGACGGGCGCATCACGATCGACGCCAAGCCCGCGTCGGCGGCGACGCAGGTGCGCGGCGGCGAGCACGTGCAGTTCGACCTGCCAGAGCCGACGCCCGCCGATGTCGTGGCCGAGGACATCCCGCTTTGCGTGATTTTCGAGGATGAGGCGTTGATCGTGATCGACAAGCCCGCCGGGCTCGTCGTGCACCCGGGGGCGGGCTGCGCGCAGGGCACCTTGCAAAACGCGCTTTTGCATCATGCCCCGGAGTTGGCGCCGCTTGCGCGTTCGGGGATCGTGCATCGCCTTGACAAGGACACCTCGGGGGCGCTGGTCGTGGCCCGCACCGAGGTCGCGCGTCTGTCGCTGATCGGCCAGCTGAAGACCCGCGAGATGGGCCGCGAATACGAGGCGCTCGTGATCGGGCGCCCGCCTGCGAGCGGCGCCGTGGAGGCCCCCATCGGGCGCGATGTGCGGCATCGGACGCGCATGAGCGTGCGCAGCGGGGGACGGCCGGCGCGCTCCGACTTCGCGGTCGTGGAGCGGCTGGGCGGCTATAGCCTGCTCAAGGTGCGGCTCCATTCCGGTCGTACGCATCAGATCCGCGTGCATATGGCGCACCTGGGCTTCCCGCTCGTCGGTGACGAGACCTATGGTGGGGGACGCGCCCGGCACATCCTCGGGCGCCAGGCGCTGCATGCGCGCAGGCTCTCGCTGCGGCACCCGACGACCGGGGAGGCCATGACATTCGAGGCGCCGCGGCCGGA
>JAKAXT010000096.1 GCA_021816425.1 Pseudomonadota bacterium
GAACACCAACATCGAGTTCCCGCAGCAACTGAGCCTCTTCTATGCCGGCGAGATCACGCCGCACATGGGCACCTTCATGCAGGTCACCTATGACAATAGCGGCGGGAGCTTCGCGTTCGACAACACCGACGTCCGCTACGCGCGCCAATCGATGCTGGGCGGCCAATCGGTCGCCTGGGGCCTCGACGCCAATAACAACCCGAGCGTCGAGGATCTCTGGAACGATACGCCCGCATGGTCCTTCCCGTGGGGTCACTCCAATATCGCCCCGGCGCCGAACGGCGCGGCCACGACCTTGATCAACGAGGGATTGGCCCAGCAGGTCGCGGGCTTCGGCGAATACTCGATGTGGAACAACGCCTGGTACGAAGACCTCACGGTCTACCGGAGCGTCCCCCAAGGGACCAACCCCGTCAACCCGACGACCAATAGTCTTCAGGAAAGCGGCATCATAAACGGTGTGGCCCCGTACTGGCGTCTGGCCTGGCAGCATAGCTTCGGGCAGAGCTACCTCGAGGTCGGGACCTTCGGCATGCACGCGGACTTCCTGGGCGGCGAATACGGTACGGGCGTGCCCGGCGTCTCCGATCAGTACACCGATGTCGCGGTCGACAGCCAGTTCGACCACCACTTCGGCAACGATCTTCTGACGCTCTATGCAAGCCTGGTCCATGAGCAGCAAGACCTCGCCTCGAGCCATGCCGCTGATGCCGCGGTCGCGAGCCATCAGAACCTGAACAATCTGCGCCTCACCGGCACCTACCAGTTCGGGCTGCACTACCAGGTGGGCGAGAGCTTCTTTACGACTAGCGGCACATCCGATCAGGCGTGGTACGGCACCCCGAGCGGCAACGGCAGCCCGGCCTCGACCGGCTTCGAGACGCGGCTTACCTATCTGCCCTGGGAGAACACTCAGTTCACGCTGCAATACACGGCCTATTCCAAATTCGACGGTCAGACCGCCGGGGCCTCGCGCAGCAACAGCCTCTACATCCTTGCCTGGCTGCTCTGGTAAACGACTCCTGTCACCTATTGTAAGGGGGCGTAAGCCCCCTTCTTTTTGCCCGCAGATCCCCGCATCGCTTTCGACGCAGCGACGCCTTCCGAAACCCCTTCGGCCTGCCTCCCACCGGGGGCTGGCTTTGAGAGCGCTTCATACGCTCACCGCGCCTACGGCGGGCACGCGCCGCGCGGCCCCGCGGCGATCGGTTCAGCAAGGGGCCGGAGGTGGGCGTTGCCAAGGTACTGCGGGCAGGGGGCGAAAGGGCGCCGCGGGGACGATCCATGACGATCCCCGTCGATGACGCGCATCTCCACGCCGGAGGACGATACGCGCGAAAGCCGCAGCCGAGCGCCCCGCGTGCGGCACCCCGATAACGGCGGCGGCATGAAGGGATCGACGAAGCGGGCGACTTTAGAGGCCTTAGGGATCGCCCCGTCCTTTAGCCGTCCGCGGGCGAGTAACGATAACCCCTATGCGGACGCCTTGTCTCGCACGGGCAAGGACCGTCCTGAATATCCCACAAAACCCTTCGCGGATGGGGCGGCCGCTCAGGCCTGGGTGTTGCGCCTCGTCCGGTGGTGTAAAGAAGACCATCCGCAGGGCGGCGTTCGCTTCGCAACGCCCGAACAACGTCACCGCGGCGAGGCAGGCGGTGACGCGCCCCAACATGCGCTTCGCGCCAAGGTGGCCCGCCGACACCACGAGGACGGCACGCCCATCCACAGCTTCCCCACGCCTCTTGCAAAGCTCGCCACCATCGTGCGTAACAGGTGCTGCACGTCCGCCAAGGCGAATGCGCCGGCCTTCTCCGTGACGACGCAATCCAATCCGCGGCAGGCGCGCGCCATGGCCTTCATCGACGCCCTCGCCATGCAGGCGGGGCGCGGAACGGAGATTCTCTCGCAATGCCTTGAAAGGTCTAAGGAAAACGTCGTTTGTCCGGAGCACGAATGGGTTTAGGCAGGCGTTCATCCCTCGACGCGAGATGGATCCCCTCATGCGCGGTGTCCGAAAGCCGTTCCTGCGCCTGGAGCTCACCGAAGACAGGCGGCGCGCGGGCGAAGAAGTGCATGGGCACGCGCACATCGCCGCTTTCCATGCAACGCACCTCGACGGGGACGCGCCCATGCGCCCGGCCAGCGATGCCTGCGAGATGGGGCGGCGACGGCGCGCAAGCGAAATATCGTGGCCGAGACGGCGGATGGCGCGCAAGCGCCGGCTCGAGGATCGGGGATTCCGTGTTAATCGGCCCCAAAGAAGCCTGAACGAAGCCTAACCATCTCCCAGGGGCCGCTCATAACGGACGGCCCGGAAAGTGCCGCCCATACGTCCCATAGGACGCTTTATGGGAATAAAATGCTCTCTCAAGGACTTTATCGAGAAACGGCTCGAGACTCCTCGAGACTCTGTGAGCCGCCTCCGGCCAACCTCGGGGACGGCGGCCACATCGATCCGGTGGCGCGGGAATCTCCGTCGAGATCGGCCCAGAGCGGCCGGCATGGCAATCGGACACCGCGGGGGCGGCACATCGCGGATGCCCTGGATGCGGGCGAAGCAGTCAGCCGGGGTCGATGCGACTGGGGGGCCGGGCGTAAAGGGGCGACCATGGGTCAGGCTCGGGGCTTGGCGCGTGGCGGCGTCGCCCACGACCGTGGACGCCACGCGGTATGCGGGCGTGACCATGTCGCAGAAAAAAGCATTCCGGATCGGCCCATGCGATCGCACGGGGGCGCGATCGGCGATGTGCGCGCAAGTCCTGTGGCCTATCATGCATTATGGAGCAGCGGACGGGGTGGAGGATCCATGAAAACCATATCGATGGTGCGCATCTATATCCAGGAAGGCGATAAGCGCGAGGGTCACAACCTGATGCAGGAGATCTTCGCGTTATTGCATGACGAGCATCGCGTCCACGGAGTCACGGTATTCCGTGGCATAGCGGGATTCGGCGCAAAAGGGGTCGTGCATTCGGCCGACCTCTTGCGCATCACAGTCCACCTCCCGCTCGTCATCGAGTTCTTCGACGAACCCGCGACCGTGGACGCCGTCATGCCGCGGCTCGCGAAGATCGTGCCCCCGGAACACATCGTCCGCTGGCAGGCGGAGTGTAATTGCCCACCCCGGGAATGATCTCGTTCTCCGGCGCCTTACGACCGGGAAGCGCCCCTCCGCGCGGACGGATCCTCGTCACGCATGGCCGCCCACGCCAGGGCTGCTGCGCCCAGCTGAACGCCGCCCCCAAGACCCATGGCCCAGGACAGGCCCGCGGACCCGCCTCCCGTCGCCGCGAAGATCGCGCCGAGGATGGCGACGCCGACGGTGGCGCCGACCATGCGCGCGACGTTGACGAGGGAAGCGGCGGTTCCGGACCGCGCCTGCGAGACCGCGCCCACCGCGGCTGCCATGAGCGGTCCCGTGGCAAACCCCATGCCGAGGCCCGCGAGCACGAGACCGATCTCGCTTTCAAACAGCGAGGGCCCGCGCGCGGTGAGGCCGATCTCCATGAGGCCCGCGCCGATCACCGCCACGCCGCCGGCCGCGGTCACGTGATGCCCGAGGCGCGCGGTGAGCGCGCCCGAAAGCGGTGACACCAGGGCGAAGACGAGCGCCATGGGCACCAAGGCAAGCCCCGCGTTCGCGGGCGTGAGCGCGCCCTCCCCAATCCAGAGGAGCGGCATCAAAAAGATGACTCCATACATCCCGAAGGTCATGCCGGCGGTGGCCATGAGCGCCCCACGGAACGCGCGCACGCGCATGAGGTCGGGCGGCACGAGCGCCGCGGGGCCCCTGCGTCCCTCGATACGTACGAAAAGAACCAGGGCGAGCCCCGCGCTTGCGAAAAGCGCCGCCGCAACGGGCACCTGCCGCCAGGCGATGGCGGCCGCAGCAAGCCCCGCGAGCGCAAGCGCCCCGAAGATCTGGCCCCAGGCATCGAAGTGGCGGTCCTTGGGATCAGAAGACTCCGGCAGGGCGCGCGGCGCAAGGAGCAGGGCGGCGACTGCGATCGGCGCCACCACGAGAAAGATGCTGCGCCAACCAAACCGGTCGATCAGAAAACCCCCAAGCGCGGGCCCGACGACAAAGGCAAGCCCATTGCAGGCCGCCCAGACACCAAGGGCCCGGCCCCGGGCCAAGGGGTCCGTCCACACCACGCGCACCATGGCAAGCGAAGACGGCAGCAACAATGCCGCCCCCGCGCCCGCGAGGGACCGGGCCACGATCAGAAACGGCAAGGAGGGCGCGAACGCGGACAAAAGCGAAGTCACCGAAAACACCGCCGCCCCCGCCATGAAGACCCGCCGGCGCCCGTAGAGGTCGGCCAACAGGCCGCCGGTCAGAAGCAGGATCGCATACACCAGATTGTAGCCGTCGACGACCCATTGCAGGGGACCTATGCCGGCATGGAAATGACGTCCTATGGGGCGCACTGCGAGATTTACAACGGAGGTGTCGATCTGTGCGATCAGCACCGCCATGCAGAGCGTCGCCAGGGTAAGCCGCGAGGCGCGCGACCCGGCGTCGTGTGGGGCGTCATCGCGCACCTTCGGCAAAACATCGGTCTTTTCCATGATACTCAATGTCCCAAGGGGGTAGGCGCGCATTCGTTCCAAGGACACGCGGCCGCCGGCCGACTCAGGCGGCGCGATCCGACCATGGCCGCAAGGGCCTCATCCGCGCGATGCCACGGACGCCGCGTGCTCGGCGGCAAGGAGGGCGTCGCGGGCGCTCACATCGACAAAGCTCTTGCGTTCCGTGATGCGGGCACTATAGGCGCTTATGGCCTCGTTTTGCGGTAGCAGCCCGAAACGCAGGCCCCAGGCGAGCGCCACGCCCCAGAGGATGTCGGCGGCGGTCAGGATGTCGCCGAACAGGTAGGGGCCCTTGGCGATCTGGTCTGCCAGGGTTTGGAACATCGAGTCGAAATCCCCATAGGGCGACGTCTTCAAGGGCGCCGGCTCCCGCTTCAGGAAGCGGTCGATCAGCGCAGGCTCATAGCAGTTGCCGTAGTAGGCCATCCAGCGTAGATAGGGGCCGCGGCGCGGATCATGGATCGGGGGCGCAAGCCCGGCCTGCGGGAAGCGATCGGCCAGATAAATGAAGATGGCCGCCTGTTCCGTGATAAGGGCCTCGCCGTCCTTCACCGCCGGGACCTTTCCGAGGGGATTGATCTTCAGGTACGCCGGCTGCCGCTGTTCACCGGCCTGCATATTGAGAACCTTCAGCTCATATGGCGCGCCGAGTTCCTCCAGCAGGACGCAGGTACCGGTCGAGCGCGTCTGCGGGGCATGAAACAACATCACCGTCGACTCCGTGCTCATGACGAACCTCCTTGGGTTGTGGTGACGCAACGCCCGGACGATAATCCCGAAACCTGCCACCTCATGTCAGGTTTGCCGGGGCCCGATCATGCGCGCAAGCCGTCTACTTTCCATCCTCTTGACCCTCCAAGCGAAGGGCGCCGCCACCGCACCGGCCCTCGCCGCGCAATGCGAGGTGTCGCTGCGCACGATCTACCGTGACATCGATGCCTTGAGCGCACTTGGCATACCGATCTACAGCGAGCGCGGATGCGACGGCGGGTACCGGCTTCTGGACGGCTATCGTACGCACCTCACGGGCCTCTCGCCGGAGGAGGCCGAGGCCCTGTTCCTCACGGGCCTCCCCGGTGCCGCGCATGATCTGGGGCTTGGCCCGGCCATGGCCGCGGCCGAACTCAAGCTCTTGGCGGCCCTGCCGGCCGACCTGCGGCTTGAGGCGTCACGGGCCCGCGGGCGGTTCCATCTCGACGTGGCAGGCTGGTTTGCCAGCATGGAGCACCCGCAGGCCCTGCCGCAGGTAAGCCGCGCGATCCGCGAGCGACGCGTGATGCGCATGCGTTACCGGAGCTGGAAGAGCGAGGGAGAACGGCACGTGGAGCCCCTGGGTCTCGTACTGAAAGGCGGCGCCTGGTATCTGGTGGCGCGCCGCGACGGCGATATCCGCACCTATCGTGTTGCCCGCATCCTCGAGCCGTCCCTCCTCGACGACCACTTCGAGGCCCCGGAACGATTCGATCTTGCCTGCCACTGGCGCGAAAGCACCGGGCGCCTGGAGGCGGAACTGCACGCCGACCAGGCCACCATCAGACTTTCTCCCGCGGGCCTCGGCCTGATCGACCAGATCGCAAACCCCTATATGCGCGCGCACCTTGTCATCGAACCCACCGCTGACACAGACGGATGGTACCGAGCCCGCCTGCCCATCGGCTCGCCGCAGGGGGCGTGCCTGGAACTCTTGCGACTGGGGGCCGACGTCGAGGTCCTGGCGCCGGCCCCTCTGCGTGCGCAAATGACGCTGATCGCTGCGGCCATTGCTCGTGTCTATGGGGGCTGAGGCGCCACCCCGGACATCGCTAGCAGGCGGCGCCTGAAGGTTGCACGATTTCCACAATGCCGGACTTATCAAAGTGTTCCGGAATCGGCAGGGTCTCCCCGGGATAACCGAGGGGATTGCTGTAAAGGCGGGTCGCCCCCACCCGGGCGTCCAGAGGGACATGGGTGTGCCCAAACAGCCAGAGCGCCGGGACGTAGCGGAGTATGAGCGGGGACAGATCGGAATAGAAGGCTGCGCCCAAGGGGCCGGTCGGATACAGGGGGTGGCGGCAGAGCAGGCTCGGGCCGTGATGCGTGACCACGACGGTGGGGCCCGCGAAAGGTCGGGCCAGACGCGTCTCCAGGAAACGGCACGCGCTCTTGTGGAGAACCAGGGCATCGTCGGGCGTGAACAGCCTCCCGTGACGCCGTATGAGCCGGTGGTCCGAGATTTGCCGGCGGGCAATCTCCTGATTCACCCAGACATCGGTAGGCCAGGCGCGATAGTCCGTCCAGAGGGTCGTGCCCAGGAAACGCACCCCGCCTGTGACGATCTCGTCGTCATCGAGTAGGTGTAAGCCAGGCCAAGGGGCCGCGGCCTCGCGCAGCGATGCGCGCAAGGCGTCGAATTCGTGGCCATAGTACTCGTGGTTGCCCGGCACATAGAGCACGGGCACCCGCAGGTCCGCGGCCAGCGCCCCGGCCCAGGTCACCCCGGCTGTGCCGTTGTCGATGTCGCCTGCGAGGACCACGGCGTCGACCGCGGGCCATGGGCCCTCCGGGCGGCCCCGCCGCATCTCGCGGTGCATGTCGCTTATGACGAAAAGACGCCTGATCGAGTGCCGTCCCGCCATGACCACGCCCTCCCGCTCGAGAATCAGAAGAACATGCGCCGTGTTCACCGAGCACCGATGAGCCGATCCGGGCCCTGCGGCCGCTCACGTCAGGGCCGTGACGGCGCGAACGCAGGCGCCCGCACGACGGGTCGCCTTGTGGGGAGGGCGCCGTCATGAGGTTACCCCGGGAGGCGGTGACATCTTCCCTACCCAGGGCGGCTCGGGATCGACCCGCCCCTCCGCGCATCGTCGTGGCGCCGGCCGCAATGGCGCCCCGTCCGGGAGTTTCGAAGAGGATCGCGAGCACTCGCGCTCGCGCCCTCTCCACCACGCCCCCGAGGACGCCCCGGGGCGTCCGGGACCTCGCCAACCAGGACCACGTCAGCCCTTATCGCTGGTCGGCGGCGACTCGGGTTTCGTCGCCAAAGCCTTTTCCAGGGCCGACCCGAGGGTATGGCCCAAAAAGCCCCCCAGCGCAGCCCCGACCAAGGGAAGCACGCCGCCGAACAGGTCGGACGTGGTCACCTTCGGCGAAGCGAATCCCACGGCAAAGTCTGCCCCTACCCCGGCTCCAACCACGCCGGCCTTCTCGATGGGGCCGGAGCCCACCGTGAAACCGCTGCGGCGTAACGCCCCCTCGGCCTGTTCCACCAGGCCCAAGAGGACAGTCGGGCTCACATTGAGCTTGTCAGCCACCACGCGTAGCTGCTCGACTGTGATCGGCGTCTCGCCCTTCTCGACCCGCGACCAGGTCGATCCGGCAAGCCCCAGAAACTCGGCGACCTGCGCCTGGGTGAGGTTACGCCGCCGGCGAATGAGCGCCAAAAGATGCCCGAGAACGGCATTGGATGTCGTCATCATCCGCGGGTTCTGAGTGGATCCGGCGCCCTCGCTCATCGCTGTGTCCTGCAAAACCTGAATGCGCGCAATATAGCAGAATATGGAAAACACTTATATGTGGGAATATTTCAAGCGGGCGATACTTGCAGCACATGCAAATATGCGCTAGAGTCCGCTTAGAATACAGCACCAGGGGGAGGTGTCATGAAAAACATGACGGGGCATGCCCGGGTCCGTAGCCCGCAGCGCGGCCTTCCGTCGCTCATCCTGGGCCTGCTCAAGCGATTCGGGGGGTGAACCTTCGCTCATCACGGCGCCGTGCGGCCCCACTTCGACAAGGAGGCGCGGCGGCCACGCAGCATAGCCGATCGGCCGCATCGCGATGGCGCGGCGGCACGAATTCCGGAACGCCTTGGCCGTGCTCGAGACGGGCAGCGGAGCCGCCATCAGGTGCGGGGACCCGTACCGGACGGGCCGCCGGTCGTGACGCCATTTTAAAGGGGCACCTGAAAGTGCCCGGCGGCGACAGCAGATGATTGCCGCCGCCAAAGACGAACCCGCGCCCCGCACTCCGTGGCCCGGACTCATTTTTCAAGGAACCGAGGAGGAATTCGTCATGAACACACCCAATGTCAACGGCAGCTAAATGTGTCCCCTTTTCGGCGGATAAAAATGTCCCCTTATTCGCCCGTTGTCTCTGGCTCTGCGGTCTCGGTCCTGGGTGCCTTGCCGAGAAGCCCCGCTTTGCGTTTGTCTT
>JAKAXT010000097.1 GCA_021816425.1 Pseudomonadota bacterium
TCTGGCGGGATGGGTCATGCGGATGCCGGGGGCGACCCCGGCATCCGCAGGAACTCCCGCGCGTGGATATGCTGGATCTTGTCGGGCGTGCGCTGCAACACGCCCCGCACGAGTACGAGCACGGAGCGCAGGACGAGCGGACGAAAGGCCTCCGCCACATCCGGGGGCACGATGATGTTTGCGGTGCCGGTCTCGTCTTCCAACAAAAGAAAGATCAGACCCTTGGCGGAGCCGGGCCTCTGGCGACTGATCACGAGCCCGGCCATGGTCACGAGCACGCCTGGCTTTATGCCTCCCAGGGCCGCGATCGTTGTGACATCGGATCCGAGATACGCGCGCATAAGCCCCACCGGATGGCCGCGCAGGGAAAAGCCCAAGGCGCGATAATCCGCCCGCATGTCCCCGGCATGGGATCCCGGGCGACGCCACGCCAAGGCCTCCTCCGGATCGGCAAAAAGCGGCAGCGGCGCCTGGGCGGCGAGACTCCCCCACAAGGCCTGCGGGCGTGACCCCGACAGGCCGTCCAGGGCCCCGCTTTCGGCGAGATGCCAGCCGCAGGCCCGTGAGAGCTGGGCGCCGCGCGCCACGGCCTGCCACGAGGAGCGCTCCGCCTCCGGTAATTGCGCGAGCCGCGCGGCGGCCTTGTGCTTAAGCCCGCCGATGAGGCCGAGGCCCAGACGCACGGCCCGCCGGCCACCGGCGCCCACCTCCAGGGTCGTGTCGACCTGGCTTGCGCGGACATCGGGCGCCAAGACGCGCACGCCATGACGTCGCGCATCGGCTATGAGTTGCGATGGCGCATAGAAACCGAGCGGCTGGCTGTTCAATAAGGCGCACAAATAGACATCCGGGACGTGGCATTTGAGCCAGGCGCTGGCATAGGCCAGGAGCGCGAAGCTCGCGGCATGGGATTCCGGAAAACCGTAGGCCCCAAAGCCGTGAATCTGGCGATAGATGTCGTTTGCATAATCCTCTCCATAACCGCGCCCACGCATCCCCTCGAGGAAGCGTCCCTTGAAGGCCTGCAGATCCCCATCCCTCTTCCAGGCCCCCATGGCGCGCCGAAGTTCATCGGCCTCGCCCGGCGAGAAGCCGGCGGCCACGACCGCGAGTTTGATCACCTGCTCCTGAAAGAGCGGTATGCCGAGCGTCCGGCCCAGGACCGCCTCGATGTCCCGGCTCGGATAGGACACGGCTTCGCGCCCTTGGCGCCGCCGCAGGTAGGGATGGACCATGTTCCCCTGGATGGGCCCCGGACGCACGATCGCGATCTGGACGACGAGATCGTAGAAGGTGCGCGGCCTAAGACGCGGCAGGAGCGCCATCTGGGCGCGCGATTCGATCTGAAAGACACCGACCGTATCGGCGGCCGACACCATCTCATAGACGGCCCGATCCTCGGCCGGTATCTCCCAGAGCGCGCCAGGACCAAGTCCGTGCTCGCGCATGAGCGCAAGGGCCTTGCGCAGTGCCGTCAGCATGCCAAGCCCCAGACAATCGACCTTCATGATGCGCAACGCGTCCAGATCATCCTTGTCCCACTGCAGGACCGTCCGCCCCGGCATTGCTGCCTGCTCTATCGGGATGAGCCGCGTCAGGGCCTCCTGCGACAACACCATGCCCCCGGTATGCTGCGAGAGGTGACGCGGGCGGCCGACCAACTCCCGCACCAGGACGACGAGCTGGCGAAAGGGCGCCTTACGCACATCATATCCATGCTCGGCCAGCCGCCCCTCCAGGACATCGACCCCCTCCCACCAGCCGAGCAATCCCGCTAGGCGATCCACGAGCGCGGCCTCGCAGCCCAGGGCCTTCGCGACATCGCGCAGCGCGCTGCGCGTCCGATAGGTGATGACGCTCGCCGTCATGGCGGCGCGATCACGGCCATAACGCTCATACAGATATTGAATGACTTCTTCGCGCCGCTCGTGCTCGAAATCGATGTCGATATCGGGTGGCTCGTTGCGTTCGCGCGAAATGAATCGCTCGAACAAGACCTCGAGGCGCGCGGGATCCACGGCCGTGATGCCCAGGGCGTAACAGACCACGGAATTGGCCGCCGATCCGCGCCCCTGACAGAGAATGCCGCGACCGCGCGCGAACCGCACGAGGTCATGGACGGTCAGAAAGTAATCCGCGTAGGCGAGCTCTCCTATGAGGGAGAGCTCGTGACGCGCCAGGGACCGCACGGGGTCCGGCACGCCCTGCGGATAGCGCTCTCTCAGGCCCTCGCGCGTCAACCGGATCAATTGCGCAAGCGCATGGCGCGGACTGCGGCCCTGACGCGGATAGCGGTAACGAAGGTCCTCCAGGGAGAAGCGGCAGGCCGCGGCCACGACCTGCGTCTCCTCGATCCACGCCTCAGGATAAAGCGCGCGCAAGGTCGGGATGTCCCGCAGGTGCCGCTCGCCGTTCGGGTACAGGGCCCATCCCGCATCCGCCACCGGAGTTTTGAGCCGGATGGCGGTCACGGTGTCTTGCAGGGCGCGGCGAGCGCGCTTGTGCATATGCACGTCACCGCAGGCCACGACCGGCCTGTCGAGGCGCGCAGACAGGGCCTGGAGGCGCTCCCTGTGATGATCATCGACCCCGGTCTTGTGCAATTCCCCGGCGATCCAAAACCGTGACCTCAAGGCCTCCGCGAGCAATACCGCAAGCGGATCCCGGTCAGGGTCCCGATCCGGACACCAGAGCACGAGGCAAAACGACAGCCCGGCGATATCGGCAAGACCGAGATCATAACGGCCCTTGTCCGTCTGCCGACCGCGCGTTATGAGCTCGGAAAGCTCCGCATAGCCTTGCGCGCACCCCACCAGGACCACACACTTCAAGCCCTCCCGGACCGTGATCTCGGAGCCCACGATGAGCTGCAGCCCATGCTCCCTGGCAGCCCTGTGGGCATGCACGATGCCCGACAGAGAACATTCATCCGTCAGGGCAAGACTTCGGTAGGACAAGGCGCAGGCGCGCAGGACGAGCTCCCTGGGGGAGGAGGCGCCGCGCAGGAAGCTGAAATGACTCAGGCAATGCAGCTCGCTGTAGGCGGTCATGCGAAGTAACCCTGCAGAAACCACTCATCCCGCGCGTTGCGGAACACCCAGAAATATTCATGGGCGGGATTGACGGCCACGAAGTAATCGCGCACCACGGGTTCATCCCACCACCCGGTCTCCACCCGCTCGGGCCCGCGCGCGAGACGCAAGGGCCCGCGCAACCTCGGTATCCCGCAGACGACCTCGAGCCGCCTGGGGGGATCCATGAGCCATATCGGGCGCTCGGCCGCAACGCGCCCCGCTGACCCCCGCGGGCCTTGGGGCGGCCAGGGACCCTCGCGGCTTGCGCGTTCGGGCCTATGATCCGGGCGCACCGACACCGCGCGCACCGAGTCGCGACCAAGTCGCGCGCGCAACCTGTCCACGAGCCCCCCGAAGCCCTGCTCATGCCATTGCCCGTCGCGCCACAAGGGCAGGCTGCCTTCCGTCGAGGCCTCCAGGGGGGCCGACACCGTGACCGCCGTTATGGGGGACGCGGGCCGAAAATCCCGCAGCCGTTCCCGCATGAGGCGCACCAAGACCTGGGGGTCCCGCTCCGGGCGCGTCAGCGTAAACGCCTCCGATCGGAGACTTCCGTCCTCATGGGTCATTTCGACCACGAATCCCCCGGCACGCGCATCGCGGGCGCGCATTACCGCGACCCACTCGCGCACGATCCGCGCCAGGGCGAACGACAAGGCCTCCTCCGTCTCGACGGGGTGGGAGAAGCCGAGCCTGCGCCGAAAGCACGGGGCCTGCGCCCAGAAGTCCTCGACCTCCGGGCGCTCGCCCATGAGCCTCTCCAGCAGCGAGACGATGTCCCGACCGAAACGCCGGATCAGGCCCGAGCGCGGCATATCCAGGAGATCCCCCACCCGCGCAAGACCGAGCGCAAGACAGGCATCGCGTGATGCCTCCGCCAGGGGCAGCCCCGCCAAGGGCAAGGGGCGCACGAGCGCCCTCCAGGGGTCTTGGGGGGTCCATACGCAACGCATCGCGGAGCGGGCGCAGAGCCAGGCCGCGGTGGCGGTCGGCGCCATGGCGATCTCGAACGCATAGCCCATATCCGCGAGCCCCTGCGCCACGCAAGCCACGAGTCGATGCGCATCGCCCACGGGACTCGCGTTGTCGGTAAACCGCATCAAGACGCCATCGGCCCGCAAGACCACCTGCGGCGTGAAGCCGTAGGCGAAGGCCGCCAGGCCTTCCAAAAGGGCCTCCTCGGCGGCCCGATCGCGCGGCGCGAGCGATAAGGACGGGCACGAGGCCGCGGCCCGCGCCACGGACAGGCCGGGTGCAAGGCCGCGATCCCGGGCCCGCGCGTTACAGCCGATCAGGGTCTTGTCCTCGACCACCGCGAAGGGGGTCTCGCGCGACGCGAATACCTCCAGGGGCAACGCCGTCAGGACCACAGCCAGCCATAACATGGGGAAATCCCGGATCAGAGCGTGACGATAAGTGGCGCCACCGGGCGGCCGGCCTTGCGAGCGAGCGTGACGCGCACACCCCGGGACGCGGGCTCCAAAAGGAGGCGCAGGCGCGAAGGCTTGGGCGCGAGCTCCCGGGGCAGGAAGCAAAAACTCCAGCGCCCCCCTTCGGCGGCCTGCCGCTGCAAGGCGCGGAACTCCTGCTCCCGGATATCGGCAAACCAACTCACCACGGCCCCAACGGCAGGGCTCGAAAGCCCCTGGCTCACCGCCCACAGGGCCTCCTTGTGCGTCCGCGGGCGCACGATGACGAGATGATCCAGAACGATGTCGTGCGCGGCGAGCGCCGGGGCGCAGGGCCTGTAAGGGGGCGCCACCCATATCAGCCGGCCCTCGCGACCCAGGGCCGCCAATACCGGCAACAGCAGGCGCATCTCGCCGATACCCACCCGCCCGATGCGCAACTCCGTCAGGACCCCGACCGGCCACCCGCCCCCGTCCAGGCAGCGGTCGAGCTCCGCAAAGCCGGTAGGCATGACGGCGGGCGCGGCCGGCGCCGTCCCGCGGCGTATCCCGGCCCTCTCCCAGGCGTCCGCCAAGACCCTCATGACACGCCCCCCAACCCCTGACGCAACACCCCCACCCCAATCCCCTCTATGGCCAAATCCTCGCGATCCTGCAGGATGATCGGCTGAAAGTCCGGATTCTCCGGCCGCAAAACGACCCGCCCCGCGCGACGCTGCAACCGCTTGACCGTCACCTCGTCACCCAGGCGCGCCACGACGATCTGCCCGTCTTGGGCGATGGGGGTCTTGTGGACCGCCAGGAGGTCTCCGTCCCGGATCCCGGCATCGCGCATGCTCTCGCCGACCACCGTCAGGAAATAATCCGCGCGCGGCCGGAACAGGGCCGGGTCTATCTGGTGATGGGCGGTGATGTGGGCGTGCGCGAGCAGGGGCTGGCCGGCCGCCACCCGTCCTATCACCGGGATGCCCTCCTCGCCCCGGTCCGGCAGTCGGATGCCGCGTGCAGTCCCCGGGGTCAGAACGATCACACCCTTGCGGGCCAACGCCCGTACGTGCTCCTCGGCGGCATTGACGGATCGGAAACCCAGGGCCGCGGCAATCTCCGCGCGCGTGGGCGGGCGACCGGTGGCCTCGATCTGCCCCCGGATCCAGTCCAAAACCTGTTGTTGGCGCCCTGTAAGAATCGACATACTGTTAATATATACAGTCATGGGGCGAAAAAAAAGGAGGGCGGCTTCCTTGCCACCCCCCTTGCGACACAGAAAACACCTCGCTCGGCATCCCTACCGAGGACATCCCTGCGCCCCTTGGGCATCCCTGCCCCGCGCTTCCTGCTCTCTCGACATCCTGTCGAAAATCCTTTTTCGCGACCAGCCATCCCAGGCAAGGCCAGGGTAAGCCTAAAGACGCCTCCGCCCTATCCGTCGAAAGTCGGAGACGGCAGAGCCCGGTGCGCCCGCAGGGGCCTTGCGGAACGCTTCGCCGCCAACGGCCGCGCGGGTCAGGCTCCCCCAACAAACCCTTCGAGTCCGCCGCGGCGCATAGGTTCCGATCATGGCTCAAGGTTGCGCCCGCCCCCGCGACCGCGCCCGCCCGGGCCCTGCGCACCCGGTCCTTCGGGCTTGTCCGGGTCCCCGCCCTTTGCCATAGTGGTCCGGAAACCCGAGGACATGGCATGCGTTATATCGACCACGGACCCGCTGGCGGCGCCGAGACGCTACGGCTCGCCGAGGGCCCGCCCCCCGTCCCGCAAACCGGCGAGATCCTGATCGAGGTCGCCTACGCCGGCGTCAACCGCCCGGACATCCTGCAACGATCCGGACGCTACCCGCCGCCGGCAGGCGCCTCCCCGATCCTCGGTCTCGAGGTCTCGGGGCATGTCGTCGATTTGGGACCCGGCGTGCGGGAATGGCGCGTCGGCGACGCCGTCACGGCGCTCGTACCCGGGGGCGGCTATGCCGAATACTGCGTCACGCCCGCCGATCAGGCCTTACGCATCCCCGCCTCCATGGATCTCGCGTCCGCCGCAGGCCTCCCCGAGAACTGGTTCACGGTGTGGGCCAATGTCGCCGACATGGGCGCGCTGAAGGCCGGGGAACGCCTGCTCGTGCACGGCGGCACGAGCGGCATCGGGCTCACGGCCATCCAGCTTGCAAGGTTTCTCGGTGCTACGTGCTGGGCTACGGTCGGCGATGACGACAAGGCCGCCTTCTGTCGCGCATCCGGCGCCCACCACGTCATCAATTACCGGACGACCGATTTCGCGCAGGCGGTGATGGCGACCACCGACCATCAAGGCCTCGACGTGATACTCGACATCGTGGGCCTCCCTTACCTCGAACGCCATCTCGCCATCCTGAGACATGACGGCCGCCTCGTCTTCATCGCGTTCTCCGGCGGCAGCCGAGGCGAGATCGACCTCATCCCCATCATGGCCAAGCGCCTGCGTCTGACCGGCTCCGCGATGCGCCCACGCACGATCGAGGAAAAGCGCGCCGTGCGCGACGCGCTCGAAGCCCGCATCTGGCCCGAGCTCGATCAGGGCCGGCTGCTTCCCCACATCGGCGCACGGTTTCCGCTGCACGAGGCTTCGCGCGCCCACGCGCTCATGGAAAGCGGCGACCATCGCGGCAAGATCGTGCTTGCCGTGAAACCTTGAACGGCACTGCGCCCATCCAGGACAACGACGACTATTCCCCGGGTGCGCAAGCCGCCCGTCCGCGGGATTCGGGCCCGGACCCATAATGGCCCCACGCGCCAGGCGCGACCCGGTGCGCCCTTGAATTGACGCTTCGCCGCCGGGCCCCGGAGAGAATCCCATCCCTTCGTCTGCTCGATAAACGACCCGAGCCCGGGCGGATCGAAGGGGTCGCACCGCCGCATTTCGCCGTGCCGGTCCGCCCCCCGCACGCGCCCCGGTGCCGCCACCCCCCGCGAACCCGCGTTACCATCGGACGCCCCGCGGTCTCCGACACGGATATCGCGCTCATGAGGCCCCTCGAGCCCCCCTCTTCCCGCGCCTTTCCGAAGGCGGGGTCCATTCACCATTGGGGCTGCTTCCGTCATTTCCACTCGGCGGCCGCCCCTTTGCCTGCGGCTAATCCATCAGCCACAGGGCCACTGTGATTACCCAGCCTGCCACCGCGATCCCGACCAAAGTCCAAGGCACCATGACGTATTCTCCTCTTGTTTTCAGAAAGGCCCCTGATGACCGGGCGGCATCGACCAAAGCACCGCCGGAACCGCGAACGTATAGATCGCGGCAAACGAGACCACCCAACCGAGGACGCGCTCGCGTACCCGCCCCTGCATGTACAGGCCCGCGAGGTTCATGGCCAGGAACCAGACCAGGGCGATCGAAAAGTGATAGATCCACGTACCCCCCGTGGGCGCGGGCGTCGTCAGAAAGTAATACGCATAGACGCCGGTGAGCCACCCTATGAAGATCGCGACCGCGCCCAGCTGGCGACGCGATTCCACGTGGAATATCTGCGTAAATCCGAGCGCTATGAAAAAGAAGGCGTACATGCCCGCGAGTCCGGTCACGAAATTCGTGAGGGGCCCGAGACCCTGCGTGACCATCATCGCGATCAAAAACGGCCACCACATGAGCCCCGCCGTGACCGTTATGATGCCTACGCCGAACTCGCTCGCCTTCTTGCGCTCGGGATCCAGATGCATGAGACCGTTGGCAAGCAGCGCAAAGGCGCCGATATACATAAGGGGCGCGATCCACTTGCCGTCGCTTGTGACGAAAAACGGCTTGGCCGGCGCCAGCTCCTTTGCAATTTGGGCGAGCGATGCCGCCGCACCGCCATTACCCGCCGCTGGCGTCATCGCGGCCCAGGTCGGGTGCGCCCCGATGGCCAGTAGGCACAGCCCCGCCGCCACAGCGAGCAGGCGAACGGGCCACGCCCGAGGAAACCTCCATGCTTGCGTCATATTCTCCTGGCTCCTCAGTAAAATTCGTGGGTGAGTTTGGGTTCCGGAAGCTTGCCCAGAGCGTGATATAAAGCCATTTCCAGGATATCTGGGGATCGGAAACCA
>JAKAXT010000008.1 GCA_021816425.1 Pseudomonadota bacterium
CAACATTCTTAACAATAATGGTTAAGCGCGCGGGGTTGCCGAACAACGACTCTACAGTACCGCCAGATGGCAGTCTGTGAAACGTGTACCTTCTGGGGCCTTGCCGCCTCAGCCGGGAATTACTCCTACACGGCCAAGCCGCAAGTGCCAGACGATCTCCTGAGCACGCTGCGACTCCTGCGCCTCAAAAGGAGCCGCAAATCAGAGGCACAGCAGTGACTACGACTTTCAGCTGCCCACGAGCAGTTTTTGCTGTGAGATAGTAGTCCTAACATGCAGAGCGGCCTTTCAGCGGGCGGCCACTGCAGCGCGTAGGAGATCTGGATGTCCGAAAACGCTTTAGCCTGGCCCCCGTTGCCGTACGCCGCCTGGCGCGCTACCGCCCTGACTCTTCAGCTCTGGACTCAGATCGTTGGCAAGATCCGTCTCGCGCTCACGCCTTGGGTAAACCACAGCTGGCAGGTACCGCTCTATGTGACTGCGCGTGGATTGACCACCTCACCAATTCCGTTTAAGACCGAAATCTTCGACGTCGAATTTGATTTCAACAGTCACCGACTCGTTGTGCATGGCAGTGGGGGGGCGGAGAAGACGATCCCCCTGGAACCTCAAGCCGTGGCCGTGTTCTACGGGCGCCTCATGGATGCCTTAAGACAAATCGGAATCTCCGTCCGTATCGATGAGCATCCGAGCGAGATGCTGAATCCGGTGCGCTTCTCTGAGGACTATACCCATGCGTCTTATGACGCAACGGCCACCCACACGTTCTGGCAGGTCTTGGTCCAGGTAGATCGAATCTTCAAGCGCTTTCGCAGCGGCTTTCTTGGAAAGGTCAGCCCGGTACATTTCTTCTGGGGCAGCTTTGACCTGGCCGTCACGCGCTTTTCGGGGCGGCGCGCACCGCCGCATCCGGGAGGTGTTCCCGGGCTGCCCGATGGCGTCGCTCGCGAGGCTTATTCGCACGAGGTCAGCAGTGCGGGGTTCTGGCCAGGCAGCGATCTGCTCCCACAGCCGGTCTTCTATTCCTACGCCTATCCGGAGCCCGCGGGGTTCCGGAATCAGCAGGTGCCCCCTGATGCCTACTTTGACGCCAGGCTTGGCGAGTTCATCCTGCCGTACGAGGCCGTGCGTGCATCTGCAGATCCGGAGGCAGCGCTGCTTGAATTCCTGACCGCGACTTATACGGCCGCGGCCGACTCGGGTCACTGGGAGCGACAGGCGCTCGAGTGTCCCCTGGGGGTGCCCGGTCGCGTGCGCTCGATCTGAGGGATTCATCAAAAATCGCTTCATCGCTTCAAGAGGAGAAACTGTAATGTCCGTTCTGCGCGTCGTGGGCATCTCCGGAAGCCTGCGCCAAGGCTCCTACAATCGCTCGCTTCTGCGCGCATCGATCGAATTGGCGCCCGCCGCACTTAGCCTTGAAACGTTCGACCTCGCGGGGGTCCCCCTCTACGACGGTGATGTCGAAGCGCTCGGCGATCCGGGTCCCGTGACCGCACTTAAGAATGCCATTGCGGGGGCGGATGGCGTGCTCTTTGCGACCCCGGAATACAATCATGGGGTGCCCGGTGTCCTGAAAAACGCGGTTGACTGGGCCTCACGACCGCCACAGAAGGCAGTGCTGAACGGAAAGGCCGTCGGCATCATCGGCGCCTCCCCCGGCCTCACCGGAACCGCACGCGGGCAAAGCCAGCTACGACAGGCCTTCGAGTTCACCAACTCCTACGCCATGCCACAGCCCGAACTGCTGGTGTTTCATGCGCACGAGAAGTTCGATGCGCAAGGCCGGTTGACCGACGACCACGCCCGACAATCCCTGGAGAAATATCTCATGGCATTTCTAGCGTGGATGAGGAAATGCAAAATGGAGGTGCCATGACCGACTGTTCAGAAAGACGACCTGGATCGCAGCGCGTCACACAAGAAGTCCTAGCCGATCATCTCGATCTCGCACAGATAGGTGATCTAGAAACGGATATTGCGCGGAACTTTTCAACAAGCTGCGTTCTGCTCACCACATACGGCACCTTCCGCGGGCATGAAGGCGTTCGCAGGGCCGCAAAACTGCTTGATGAGCAGATTGGAAGAACCCGCTACGAGTATCGCACGGCCCTTACCGAAGGCGAGGTCGGATTCCTGGAATGGACCGCAAAAGGTAAGCAGGTACAAATTGACGATGGCGCCGATTCCTATTTCATCCGATCTGGCGTTATCGAAATCATGACCATTCACTATACGCTGAGAGAACAGTTGCCCGAAACGGGGTCACGATAGGCCTGGAACGAAACCAAGGCAAAAACAGAACTTGAGAAGTTTCCACCGAGGGGGGCACCATTGTCATGAGGAGCACCCTATGCTACAGACCACGGAAAGGAGCAATCTTGAACTCATGCGGACCCTCGACGACGCCTGGAATGCGCAGGACTGGGCCACCTTTGAAAAACGCCATGCGGCGGACACCGTTGTGTTCTGGCCAGGGCAACCTGAACCCACGACCGGCCGCACGCGTCACAAGGCGGAATCTGTACAGTTTTTTGAGACATTTCCGGACAATCATCTGATCAACCATCCCTATAAAGTGGAGATATCGCAAGGCGATTGGACGTGCACGGTTGCGGACTTCACGGGAACGATGCGGGGGGCCATGAAAGGGGGCAACGGCACGTTAATAAAGCCCACGAAAAAGCGCTTTCAGATTGACTTTTGCACAGTCGCTCACTGGAGAAACGGCGAAATCGTCGAGGAAAAACTGTTTTACGATTTGGTGGGGCTGCTAAAGCAGATTGGCGTAGCCTAATTAGACTTATCATTTTGGCATGCAACGTCTTTTCGGCGTACACCGGCTCCAGTCGCTGGTGCTCGTCCTTACGCTCCCTGAGGCAGGCCATGGAGGCGTGCGGTCGGCCGTACTTGGGACGTCACTGTTAGCCTGTCGCATTGCTTTGTGAATCGCCCCGGGTTTTGAGGAGGCTCCAACATCTGAGAAAATGGAGCCCATGAACAAGTCAAACAAGTTTTCCCCTGAAGTCCGTGAACGTGCAGTGCGCATGGTACTGGAACACCGCGGCGAGTATCCGTCGCTGTGGGCGGCGGTCGAATCCATTGCGCCGAAGATCGGTTGCGTGCCGCAGACCCTGCTGGAGTGGGTCAAGCGCACGGAGATCAATGCCGGGACGCGTCCGGGTGTCACCACCGCGGAGATGGCGCGCATCAAGGAGCTTGAGCGCGAGGTGAAGGAATTGCGTCGAGCCAACGAGATCCTCAAGACCGCCAGCGCTTTTTTCGCCCAAGCGGAGCTCGACCGCAAACTGAAGTCGTAAACGCTTACATCGACCGGTATCGCGGGACCTACGGGGTCGAGCCGATCTGCAGAGCATTGCAGGTCGCCCCGTCCGCCTACCGGCGCCATGCCGCGAGGCTGCGCAATCCGGCACTGCGTTGTGCCCGTGCTCGGCGCGATGACCTCTTGATGCCGCAGATTCAGCGCATCTGGCACGCCAACATGGGGGTCTACGGTGCCGACAAGGTCTGGCGTCAGATGAACCGCGAAGCCCTGGCAGCGGCGCGCTGCACGGTGGAGCGATTGATGAAAAAGCTTAGATTGCAGGGGGTGAGACGCGGCAAGATGGTGCCCCGGGCCGGAATCGAACCGGCGACCTGCCGCTTAGGAGGCGGCTGCTCTATCCACTGAGCTACCGGGGCGAGCGTGGGCATTATACGCAAGGGGGCGCCACGCCCAAAGGGCGGCGTGCGCCGGGAGCGTGGGGCGGCCCCCGTGGCGATGCTGTCGTGGAGGGGTGATGGCCCGGACCCGTCGCCTTGGCGCCGGATACGGGCTTTTGGAGCGCGTCAGTCTCGCGGTCGCAGGAGTTCGCGCAGGTTTTGGGTCAGTTCCCTGTAGGGGCGCGTCGTGAGATCCTTCGGGATCTTGTCGACCACTCTCTTGGCGGTCTGCGCAGAAAGATTGGCCTGCAAGGTGCCCAGGAACCCGGGCTCGGCGACCAGTATAAGGGATTGGTAGAGGTGGTTGGTCCGCCCCTTGTCCAAGACCCGAGCGACGGTCTTCGCGAAGCGCTCGGCGGCCTCTTCCTTGGCCGACATCCTGGAGGTTATCGCATGCCGCCCAGGGCCCTTGCGATCGAATGTGCGCCCCGGCTTGTCGGCCGACAGCGCCCGGTCCGGGACCCGCCCCTCAGGGTAAACGAGCGGTTCGAGCTCTTGCCATTGGTGACCATTGGCCGGCACGGCATTGGGTTTTGCGACAATTCGAGCACGCGTCCGATCAGCGACCAGTATCCATGTGTACTCCATAGGTTCGAGGCTCCCTTGTCGTCCTGCATTTAAAGGCAGAGTGGATCCATCAATGGACATGCTACGCCCTGCCGATCTGATCCGGAAGCGGCGCATAAAGGGCGGGCTTTAGAGACTCCTTTCACGCAATTTTCACTGTACCGGGCTTTCCTATCCGGTTCATCGACCGAAAGGGCGGACGTCTTCGCGGCGGACCGGCGCGGCTTGCGTACAAAACCGCGGCGCGGGTGTCGGCAAGGCCGCGCTCGTTGTCTGATCTTGCGCTGGTCCGTGCCCCCCAAGCGCGCGGCGTTCGGCCCTTGGGCCTTTTCAGAGGTAGGCGGCGTGGCGGCCATGGGGGTCTGGGGGCGTCGTCGGCGCTTTTGGGGGGCGGCCGGGCGTTTCGCCGATACCCGCAGCCCCCACAGGGTCCGGCATCGTCTCATCGGCCGCCATGGGGCGGCGCAAGCGCCATAAGTCTTTGAGCCACGGGCTTGGCGCGTCTTCAGGGGTATGCGTGTCCGCATGGGCGGGGCGGCTTGCGGCGAGGAGATCCGGACGCGCCCGTTTCGACTCCTGACCGGGCGGGACCGGCGGGGCGCGACGTTCGGCGGCGCGCTCACCCGGCGCTGACATCCCGGCCGTGACCACAGCGGCTTCCTTATCGCCCCCCCGTAGGCGACCCTCTCGCCTTTCATGTCCGGCGCTTGGGTTGTCGGGCCCCGGGATCCCCTCTCGATAGGCCCGAGCGCCGCACTCGGGTATGATGGGACCCGCTCGTCGCGCGACTTGAGGCGGGCCGCTTTGTGCTGACGCCGCCCGGGGGTTCGGCGCGGACGTCATCCCTTGGACATCGACTTTTTCGGTGAAACAGTGTCGCTTACGCTCATACGCCCCGACGATTGGCATGTTCATCTGCGTGACGGCGCGATGCTGCGCGCCGTTCTGCCGGATACCGCGCGACGCTTTGCCCGCGCCATCGTCATGCCGAACCTGAAGGCGCCCGTACGCACCGTGGCCGAGGCCCACGCCTACCGCGAACGGATCCTGGCGGCGCGGCCGGCGGGATCGGATTTCGAGCCGCTCATGACGCTCTATCTGACCGACAATACGACAGCCGCCGAGATCGAGCGGGCGAGGGCGAGCCGCTTTGTCCATGCGGTCAAGTATTATCCGGCGGGCGCCACCACCAACTCCGACTCGGGCGTCACCGACATCGAGCGCTGCCATGACACGCTCGCGGCCATGGAGGCCCTGGGCCTGCCGCTGCTCGTGCATGGCGAGGTCACCGAGGCCTCGGTGGACGTTTTCGATCGCGAGGCGGTCTTCATCGAACGCATACTGGCGCGGGTCGTGGCCCGTTTCCCGCGCCTGAAGGTCGTCCTCGAGCATGTGACGACGGAAGACGGGGTGGCGTTCGTGCGCGCCGCCCCCGCCACGGTCGGTGCGACCCTGACCGCCCACCATCTGCTCTTGAATCGTAACGCCCTGTTTCGCGGGGGGCTGCGCCCGCACGCCTATTGCCTGCCGGTCCTAAAGCGCGAGCGTCACCGCACCGCCCTGCTCGAGGCGGCGACCTCGGGGAACCCCAAGTTCTTCCTCGGGACGGACAGCGCGCCGCACGCGCGCACCGCCAAGGAGGCGGCGTGCGGTTGCGCGGGACTCTATACCGCCCACGCCGGCATCGAGCTCTATGCCGAGGTCTTCAAGGCGGCCGGCGCCCTCGATAGGCTCGAGGGCTTTGCGAGCCTCCATGGTCCGGCCTTTTACGGCCTCGCGCCCAACCGCGATCACATCACCCTCATCGAGGAATCCTGGCCGGTCCCACAGGCGATCGATCTTGCGTCAGTCGGCATAAGCGACAGCCTGGTCCCATTCCGGGCGGGCGAGAGCGTGGCCTTCCGGATCGCGGGAGTGGACGGATGATGGTCTCGGAGGCGCATGGTGCATCGGGAGTGATTCCGTGCCGCCGTGCACGCGCGGCGCGCTTCGTTTCATGGAGAAGGGCGCGGCACCAGGTGCGCGCGGGGCTCGGCGGGCGGCGGTTGCGGGGCGCCGGGGACACGCCATGAAGGGCGTCTTCGTCACGGGCACCGACACCGGGGTCGGCAAGACCCTGGTGAGCGCGGCGTTCGTCCGCGCCTATGCCGGGCAGGGTCGGCGCGTGGCTGGGCTGAAGCCGGTCGTCTCGGGCATGGCCTCCGATGGGACCTATGAGGACGTCGAGGCGCTGACCAGGGCGAGCGTTCCGCCACGCACGATGGACGAATGCGCGCTCTATGCCTTCCCGCCCGCCATCGCCCCGCATTTCGCGGCCCAACAGGCGGGGTGTCGCATCGAGCTTGAGGAAATCGAGCGTTTCGTGCGGGAGCAGGCGCGGGGCGTGGAGCGGGTCGTGGTGGAGGGGGCGGGGGGCTTTTTGGTGCCGCTCACGCCCACGGCGGGGTTTGCGGATCTCGCGGCGGCGCTTGGGCTGCCCATCGTGCTGGTGGTGGGCCTGCGGCTGGGCGCCATCAACCATGCCCGCTTGACCTGCGAGGCGATCCTGTCCCGTAATCTGACCCTTGCCGGCTGGGTCGGCACGTGGCTTGCGCCGGATCTTCCGGCCGGGACACTCGAAGGGCTGCGCGATCACATGCCGGTCCCGTGCCTTGGCATAATCCCCTACCACACGCCGCTCGATCCCGAGTTCGCCGCCCGCCATCTCGATATCCCGTGAGGGTGTCCCGGCCGCTGGATCCTGCGCGGCCGGGGTATTCTCTGGCGCGAAGCGCGTGAAGTGAGGCCTTGCTCGCGCCCCCGGCCCGCAAGCCGTCTTGATGCGCCCGCCCGCGGTCTGCCTCGCGTACCCGAGGGGCCGACCTTGCTCATGACGAAAGTGGGGCGCGTCCCTGCGCCCCATTGCCGTCCTGGCGCCTTCGCTGGGTCCTGACATCGAGTTTCGGCGATGATCCCGAAGTCCCTTTCCCTTCAGGACGCCATCATTATGGCGGGGGTTCTTTGCAAAGACGTGAACGCCATGTGATATGAACGCATCATTCCCCGGGCCATTCCATGGCATCCCGTCGCCGCGGACATCGAGCAAGTGCCGACGTGACGTAGGCGCGGACGATCCATGGAGAGCGACTTCCGGCAGCGCATGTGTTTGTGGATCCCCGGTGGGCGAGGGGATGCGGACCGGGCGGGCGCGTCCTGTTTCTTGATCAGTGAGCGATTCTGGTGTCGCCCTAGGGCGCGCCCGGTGCCTCGCTTACGATCAGCTCCGGGACCTTCGAGTTCGCGTTGACCGAGGGTTTCTCGATGGGCGCCGGGTCCGATCCTTGTTCCCTGATGTGGTCCCGCAGCAGCTGCTCCAACGCCCGATGGGCCTCACGATACAAAGCCGTGTCGGGACCGCCATGCGCGCACCTCTGGAGTCGCGCGTGAGCGTGCCCGAGCGCCGTATTGTCGAGGTTCTGCGTCCGCAGGTAATGCCCGAGACCGCTCGCTTCACCCAGGATGGCCTTCCAGAATTCCGTCCGCGGCCCGGCGAGCCCTATGAGGGTGTCGCGCATGATCATGGTGGCATAAGCGCCGAGCGCGGTGCGTGGACGATGGGGATCGATGGCGAGCCGCGGGCGTCGCCAACGCACGAGATCGCGCCAGGTCATGGGGCGCGCAATGGCGTAGCCTTGCCCGAAATCGGCTCCGAGAACGCCGGCGGCCTCTATGAGTCCTTCGCTTTCGAGCCCCTCGACTGTGACGCGGATCCCGACGTCGTGCGCGAGATGCGTCAGATTGTAAATGAAATGGAGCGCCTTGTGAGGTGACTGCGCCGCCGTTCGGACGAGACCGTGGTCGATCTTTACGTCGTCCACGCCCAATTGTTCCATACGAACGAGCGAGCTGTATCCAGATCCGAGGTCATCTTGCGCGAGCTTCACGCCGAGCGCCTTCCAGAGCGGCAGGAGCTGCGCGCATGCCTGTTTGGCGTCGATTTCGCCGGTCTCAAGCAATTCGAGCGTTATACGTTCGGGTTCTGTCGGGAACTCCTGGAAGATTTCGCGGGCGATGCGCAGGTACTCCATATCGGCAAAGGCCTGGGTCGGCAGGTTGACGGCCGCGGACGTCGTAAGGCCCGCCGCCCGCAGGTCCCGCAGGTCGAGCAGCGTGCGGCGCAGACCGAGCGCGAAGAGCTGGCGCAATTCGTGTCCGCCGAAGGCCGGGAGGAAGTCGGCGGGGGAGACGTAGGTCCCGTCATGCCCATTGAGGCGCGCCAAGGCCTCGACTTTCACGAGCGCCCCGGTTCTCAAGTCGACCACCGGCTGATAGAGCATCACGAGATCGCCGCGGCCCAAGGCCTCGCGGTAGGCCGAGCGCGTCGAATAGCTGAGGACGCGACGAGGGGTCGCCTCGTGCGCGATGACCGCCTCGAGTCCCGCGCGTACCTGCTTCAGGAGATTGGCGCGCTGGGGTGCGGCGAAATAGCCGGGCCAGCCGTGATAGAGGGTGAGGAGCGCGTACGGGCAGCCTGTGCCGTCGGCAAGCGGAATGACCGTCACGGAGGCGTAGCCCAATTGGCGCGCGTGCTCACGCCAGATCGCAAGCGTGGGGTCGGAGCCTATCGACACGATCTGTTGCACCTCGTTGCTGCGCCAGGCCCGGCCCGCGGGCCCCCGCCCCCGCGCATCGTCGTCGCGTATGGAGGGGACGATATGGGCATTGACGAGCGACGCGATATGGCGCTCCGTATTTTTGCCCGCCACGATCTCATGCTGGAGGTCCCCCCGGCTATCGGGGCGCGCAAAGACGCCGGTGACCATGCCCGGAAGGTCCGTCAGGGTGTTCAGCGCCTGGCGGATCAGGTCATTCAGGGTGAGTGCACCCTGGAGCAGGCCCGATATCTGCGAGATGGCGTCCTGCTCGGCGCGCGCGAGCAGCTCGCGCCCGCGCACCTGCGCGCTCAGGCTCGACATGAGCCGCATCGTCACGACCGAGCGCATGCGCGCGCGATCCTCCGGCGCGCCGATCCAGGGCCCGAGGTTTTGAAGGACCCGTTCCAGGTAAAGCGCGTAGGAGTCCACGAGCCAGCTCGTCTTTACGTCGAGGAAGCCATAGATATGGCCGATGTGGGCGGCCTCCCGCTCGTGCGCCGCGCGATCGAGGTCGGGGTCGAGGGCGTGGCGCAATTGCGCAAGGGGTCGCGCCTGGGTCTCGGCGAATTGCTCCGGCGCGAGCAGCGCTATGACGTCTTTCGGGCCCGCGTGTCGAAAGAGCCCCCGGTAGAAGGCGCAAAGCAGGTCTTCGTTGATGGCCGAGAGATGCTGCTGCGCCATGCCAAGAAGATGGTGCGCTTGTGGTCCGAAGGGGTCCAGGCCTTCCTTCATGATAGGGGACTCCTTCCTCTAACAAGGACAGGCATCGCAACGCCTTCAGCGTGCGGCCATCGCTTCTGGCCTGGTCTTTAAGGACAACGAGACCGGTTTCTTAAGAAATCGACCATAAAAGCGTATTTGTCAAGGAGTTAGAGCCGGCCCCGGTCGCGCCGACGACTTTAGCGCGAGCATGGGAACGAGGATGGTCGCCGGATCTCCGACGATTATCGGCGACGGGAAAGACGCGTCTCCTCGCCCTCGTCGGGATGGTCGGCGTTTTCTTCGCGCCGAATCTGGGCGCAGAGGAGATGTTCGACCTGCCTGTGGGCCTCCTCGTAACGATCCGGATCGACGCCGTCTCGTATGGTTTCAGTCAATATTCGGTAAGCTTCGTTCAATGCGACATTCCCGGGTGCCATCGTTTCGATGTAGGTGGCGATGGCGCAAGGTTCGGCGACCACATGGCGCACCAGGGTGACACGGGTCCGCGCGAGGCTCAGAAGCGCGGCGCGCAGGAGTAGCGTCGCGTAGGCCCCGAGCGCCGTGAAGGGTTTTTCGGGCGTCACGGACAGACGGAAGTCGCGGCTCCAGGAGGGAAGGGTGTTGGCCGTAATGGGGCGGCTGATCGCGTACCCTTGGCCTGCATCGGCACCGAGGATGGTGGCGGCCTCGATGAGGCCGCGGCTCTCGAGGCCCTCGACGACCACCGAGAGGCCGACATCGTGCGCAAGGCGCGTCAGGTGGTGGATGAACTGCAGGGCCTTGCGGGGCGAGCGGGCGGCCGTGCCGACGAAGCCCTGGTCGATCTTCACTTCGTCCACGGCCAGGCGTTCCATCCGCAAAAGCGAGCTATAGCCCGAGCCGAGATCGTCTTGCGCCAGGTGCACGCCCAGCGCGCGCCACTGGGCGAGCAGCCCCCTGGCGGTCTCTCCCGGGTCGACGTCGTCCGTCTCGAGGAGTTCGAAGGCGAGCCGGCTCGGATCCGTGGGCATTTCGTTCAGCATGGATTTGGCGATCGCGAGATATTCCGGGTCGCTAAGCGCTTGCGCGGGGAGGTTTATGGCCGCCACGGTCAGAAGGCCGCACGCCTCCCATTGGCGCAGGTCGGTGATCGCCTGCCGCAGGCCGAGCGCGAAGAGCCGGCGCAGATCGCTCGCCCCGAAGGCGGGCAGGAAATGCGCCGGCGCTATGTGGGTGCCATCGGCGTTGTTGAGTCGCGCCAGGGCCTCGACCTTGGCAAGGCGCCCGGTCTTCAGGTCGACGACCGGTTGATAGAGGAGGGTCAGGGCGCCCTGGGCTAGGCGCTCACGGTAATCAGCGCGCGCC
Organism: Pseudomonadota bacterium; assembly: GCA_021816425.1. Classification (GTDB taxonomy): domain Bacteria; phylum Pseudomonadota; class Gammaproteobacteria; order Acidiferrobacterales; family Acidiferrobacteraceae; genus Acidiferrobacter. Next base: position 10,971 of record JAKAXT010000008.1, read on the forward strand.
GTATAGTGGATGCTCGCGGTATGGCGGCTCAGGCGGGGAATGGCCACCGACAGCGCCGAGCGGAGCCTGTCCAGAAGGGTGTTGCGGTCGGCTGTCAGGAAATAGCCGGGCGCCGAGTGGTAGAGCGAGAGCACGGCCTGGGGTTCGCGGTTCGTGTCCAGGATGGGCATGGCGGCGTAGGAGACGTAGCCGAGCTCGCGGGCGATCTCGTGCCAGGGCGCGAGCAACGGCTCGCGGATGATGGTGAGGCAGCGCTGGATCTGCCCCGACCGCCAGGCGCAGCCTGTGGGGCCGCGCCCGAGCGGGTTGTCGCCATGGATGTTGGGCAGGCGCTGATAGTTGGCGAAGGTCGACGCGTGGCGCTCGGTGGTCGCGCCGACGACGATTTCATATTGCATGGTGCCATTTTTGTCGGGCTTGGCGAACGTGCCGGCGACCATGCCATCCAGGGTGAGCAATGTCTCGAGCAGCGCGCGGGCGAGGTCGCTCAGGGTCGTGCAGGTCTCGATCAGGTGCGTTATGGCGCCCACCACGCGTTGTTGGCCCTTCAGGACCTGGCGTTGTCCGGCGACGATGCCGCCAAGCGAGGCCATGAGGCGCGAGACGAGCAGGTCTTGCAGGAAACGGCTCTCCTTCTCGGGAAGGGGCCAGTGCTCGATGGGCCGCCGAAGACCCGAGATGAGCTCATCGAAGGTTTCGACGAGCCACGCGTTTTCCACGCCGATGTAGGCGAGGACACGCCCCGTCTCCCGCGCCGAATGGCGCAGCGTGTATTCCTTGAGGTCGGGGTCCAGCAGCCGCGACAAGGGGTGCGGCCCGAGATTTTCCCAGAAGTCGTCGGGGGTCAGTTGGCTCGCGACGTCGCCGGGGCCCGCGCGCGCCAGGAGCCCCCTGTGGAACATCGCGCACAAGTCGCGCGTGAGGGGCTCGGTGTGCGGGCGCACGCGGCCCAGCACCTCAGAGGCGCGGGGCCCGTAGGCGTCGATGGCGTCATGCATGGGTGTGCCCCGATCTCCGTCCTTGCGCGTCACCGTCCCTCTTTTCGGTGCCCGCAGCGCAAGGCCGCACACCCCGTGGTTTTTTCGGAGCGCCCTTTCCGGGCGCGCCTACCCTTTCTTTCGGACGCGATCATTGTCGCTGGACGCTATTTTCAATAGGTGACACCTCCAATATTGTCAAGAAGGGTCCCTTCGGAGGACGTGGGTCACGGGGGGCGGCGGGAAGCGCTCGCCGATCGGGGCCGGAGCTGCTGCCCGGCGACGCCCTCGCGGTTATGAACGGGGGCCGGAGGCGCGCTTCGGGGCCCGCGGGCCCAGAAACGACGCAAGGGAGGGGCGTGCAAGGCGGCGCTCACCTGTCCCGCGAACAGGATGCCGCCGCTCGCCGCCGGCAGATGGGCGGCATGCAAGGCCTGCATGGTCCAGGTATTGCAAGTATGGAAGGCGTCGTAGGTGGCGGTGGAGGCGAAGAACAGCCCCCGATGGCCGTGGGCGCCGAGGATCTCGAGCGCGCCATCGGGCGCGCGTGCCAGGCTGTGGCCGAGGAAGGTCCGCAGGCCCCGCCAGCCGCGCGGTCCGAGGTGAAGCCACGTCGCGCGCTGCCTGAGGGGGAGGCGCGCCCGCCAGACCCTGACATGGACCACGCTCCGGGACGGGAAAAGGGCCTCGAGGCCGGTCAGGGGCCCTGGCCTGCGCGCCATGTAATAGCGTCGATCGCCCCAGCCGATGAGCGCGAAGCGTCCCCGCGTAAGGGCCTCGCGCAAAGGTCGCAGGGCGCCCGAAAATTCACGGTCGGGGACCACGAGGCCGGTATGCCAGCCCTCGCGCAGCACGCCCAAGGATGGGCCTGGTTTCAGGGCGCGCGCGGGGGCCTCGCGCCGAGTGGGGTGCGCGCAGGCGCTCAGGAGAAGGATCGCCGCGGCCATCGCCCCCGGGAGGCGGCGTCGGCGCGCCCGCGAACGCGCCGCGCGCGGTGCCCGCGCCCGGACGCCCGGAGCCGTCTTGCGCGCCCCGCCAAGGTGATCCCCCGAGGCCATGGGCGTGCTTGACGAGCCGTCACACATCGCGCCCCTCCAGGGCCTCCAGGGTTCGTCCCGCGGGTTCGACGGGATAAGCGCGCGTCACCCAGGCGCCCACCAAAGCGACCCCAGCCATGAGGATCAAGACCTTGGTAAGCCCCAGGGCGCCCTCGAGCCGCGGAAACAGGACCGCCGACATCGCCGCGCCCAGGCGCGAGACGGCCGTGGCAAGCCCGCCTGCGCTCGCGCGCAGTTCCGTCGGGAATATCTCCACGGCGAGCGCCATGGCCGTCACCCCGGGCCCGATGCCGACACCCAGGGAATAGACCGCGGAGCCTGCATAGACGTTCACGGGCTCATGAAGCGCGATGCCATAGGCAAATAGCGCAAGTCCCGCGGCCATGAGCATGAACCCGGCGGTCTGTAAGGGGATGCGGCCCCAGCGGTCGAGGCGCTTGTAGATGAACAAGATGCCAAGCGTCGACACCAACAGGAAGGCGGCGTTGATCGCGGACGCCGCGGTATTGTTGCGGGCGAGCCCTTGCATGCGCAGGACGAGCGGAAAGTAGAGACCGATACCGAGTCCCACGATGTCGAGGCAGGTCCACGGCACGAGGCTCAAGGCGAGCCGCTTGCGCCAGGGGGCCCGCAGCAGGGCGCGCATCGGCCGCCGTGTCCCCTCGAAGCTCGTGAGCGCAATGTCGATTTGCGCGGTGCCCCAATCGGGGTGCAGCCGCCGCAGGGCTTCGTCGGCCTTTGCGCGGTGGCCGTGACGGGCAAGCCAGCGCGGCGATTCCGGGATGCGGCGACGCAGCCACAGCAGTACCAGCGCCGGCAGCAAGGCGGCACCCAGCATGAACCGCCAGGAGTCCGGGCCGATGGCAAGCAGCATGAGCCCGAGGATGGTCGAGCCCAGGGCGCCGAGGTACCAGGCGACATTGATGCCCGCAAAGCCCCGTCCCCGCGCGTCCTCGGCGCTATATTCGGCGACCACCGTGGCCACGAGAGGGTAGTCCATGCCGACGGCAAGCCCGACCGCGAAGCGGCCGAACCATAGGCCGGCGAAGCCCGTGCTGGCGGCGCTCGCCAGGGCCCCGAGCGCGTACAAGGCCACGTTGGGAAGGAGCAGGGCGCGGCGCCCGAAACGATCGACCAGACGCCCGCCCAGGAGGCCGCCCAGGAGCGACCCGACGAGGGCGGCGGCCATGAGGCTCCCGATAGCGCCGGCGTCGAGGTGCCAGTCGGTCCGCAAGGGCAGCAGGGCGATGGCCATGATGCTGAGGTCAAAGCCGTCGAGAAACATGCCGAGGCTCGCCGCCCGCACCGCCTGCCGCCCGAGGCGGCCGCCGGGCGCGTGGGAGCCGGTCGTAGCTCCGCTCGCGGAGGGTTGCGTCCTACCCGTGGTCTTGCGTTCGTTGTCAGGACCGGTCACCCGACCTCCCCATCGGCGTCCGCGCCCCGGCGCGTTCATACGGCAGTCTACCAAAACCCGCAGAGGCGGTATGCGGGGCCGCGCCCGCCCGGTCGCCGCCTGCCCGCGCGACGGATGGCCGCGCCGGCCTTCGGGCGGCGCGCATCGGCGGGCGCCCCGGGCGCGCGCGACGCTAGTCCCGCAAGATGGGGGCTGTTATCCTAAGGATCGTGCGCCGGCGCCTCGGAAGTTCGGCCGCACTGACTCGCGCGGGCGGCCGATCCGGCGGCGAGCGTTTGAACTGGGACAGCACGATGAGATTCAAGGTTTTGATGGCGGCGATCAGGAAGCAATGGATTGCGGAGCGTACGCGCTGCCAGAGTTGCGGCATGCCGGTCATCTACGACAAAAAGTATCGACCCGGTAGCCCTTATTGCAGCTATTGCCATGACGGCGAGTCCTTCGTGAAGGAGATGGGGCTTGCCGAAATGCGGGAGCGCGTGCGGGGGCTTTTGGAGGCGCGCAAGGCCCCGCCCTTGATCCGCTTCTATATGCACTGGCGACTCGCGACTTTGCGGCGTTGGCGCAAATCCCCCGGTCTGCGCTGACGCGGCCTTCCCCGGTCTTTCTGTTTGCCATGCCCCGACTGCGGGCACGGCCCCCCCAAGGTGTGCGGCAATCCGCGGTCTCGTGGCCCCGCAAAGACGCGCCAGGGCGCGGTTGCGGGCCCCGAAGGCCCTGGCCCGTCGCTTGCCTTGCGCAAGGCGACGGGCCGTCGCATCGATCGCGCAACACGCCTGGACGCTGTTTGTGAGCCCGCCGCGGCATGCGCCCGGCGCGAGCCTGGCCGCCGTGCCGGTGGTTCCCCTTGTTCGCGGTCCTCCAGACGCCCCTGTCGCCGCGGCAAGGATATCCGATCGACGCCGCGGGCCTTCGCCCGCCGCTGTCGATGGGCGCAAGCCGGAAGACGGGGGGCCGGGTCTTGGCCGCGCACGCCGACGGTCTGGGTCTCCCCTGCGCGAGCTACGGCGTCTTGGGGGACCGGGCAGCGGCATAATCTATGTCGGGGTCATAGGTCTCGTGGTCTTCTGGTTTCCGGACCGGCCGGGCTTTGCGGGGGTCGCGGCCGCGGGCTACGCCACGGGCGCGAGCCTTACTACCGTTCCAATGGCATCGAGTGTTTGCGAGGACGGCTGCGGGCGTGCCCCGGCCGTTTGCGGTATCGCGCTGGGGCTCGCGGCGCGGCGCGCCGCCCAAAGGCCGCGCCCTCGCGCATCACAAGAGGTCTCCCGGGCGGGGTCGTCTCGGGGGGGCGGCGGGGATGCGGAGGGGGTCGGCGTCCATTTACGCGATGCCGCGCAGGCCGATCTTTTTGTGCCTCTTGGCCATGACGGTCATGACCCACGGGCGGTCTCATGATCATCTCGCAGATCGCGGTCTTCGCGCGCGACTTCGGTCTCGCCCATGCCCCGGTGTGGGGCGTGGCGGCCCTGCTCGCCCTCGGCGTCTCGTGGCCGCTGCGAAGGCGCCACCGGACGCGAAGCCGGCGGGTATCGACCCCGACGCCCACGGCCTGGTGGGGCGGGTCGGATTGATGGCCGCATAGCCGGCCCCCGGGCGGAGGCGCTGGAGCCCATCGCCCAACGCTCGAGATTCCCGTGCGCGTCCACGCCCCGGTCAAGCGACCGCCACCGTATTACCCCCCGGGTGTTTTGCCGAACTTCTGTGCCGGGGCGTAACAGAACCCCGGTGTCCCCGGGGAACCCCGTGCCGACCCTCGCCGCTCTTACGCGGGGCCTCATGGATGAGCGCGGCGAGAGTGGTCGCTCACACCAACCCGAAAGGGGGTCAAGGGGGCGAGGCGGGCGCTTATATCATAATTAAAAACACTTATGTACAGATAAGCTCAAATTATCGCGTGCGCGAAGCTGGTATAAGCGATGGGCAGTTTCGCAAACACACGAGAGCGAGGGAGTCATCATGAGGGAGTCCATCAGGAAAGAACGTGTTCAGAGAGCCGCCCGGAAGGTGGGCGCCGCCATCATGGGGACGGTGTGCACCGCCGCCCTGCTCGGGACGCCGCTTTCGGCGCAGGCGGCGGCCAAGGGGGGAGGCGTCTTCGGGCAGAGTCGGCCCGCCGGTACCGGCGGCATCACCACCATAAGCGGGGCGGCCGGGGGCGGGATCGTCCCCTGGGCGCTCATCGCGGGCTACGGCGGCGCCGGGCAGGTCGGCTTTACCGCATCCTATACCAACGCGAGCACCGCCAATTTCGACGCCAATGCCTATGGGGTCGCGGCCGGCATCGACAACCGCGTCGAGGTCTCGATCGCCCAGCAGAACCTCGACGTCGGCAATACCCCGGTCACGGGTACCTTTACCCCCGCCACGGTGGGCGCCACGCTCACCCAGGACATCGTCGGCGTGAAGGTGCGGGTGCTCGGCGATGCGCTCGCCCAGGGGACGTGGGTGCCGCAGGTGGCGGTGGGCGCCCAGTACCACCACAACGAGAGCGGGGCCCTGATGAACGCCCTCCATCTCGGCACCAAGACCAGCGGCACGAGCTATTACGTCGCGCTCACCAAGGTGTGGCTGAAGGGTCTGCTCGGGCATGTGACGGTGGTGGACTTCACGCTCGATGCCACGCGCGCCAACTACAACGGCCTGTTCGGCTTCCAGGGCGCGAACAATCCGAGCTACCACTACGAGCCCGAGCTCTCGGCGGGCGTGTTCCTGGATCCCCACGTCGTGGTCGGCGGGGAATACCGGTCCATGCCAAGAGCCATGGCGCGCGGTACCGCGAGCGCGGCCGATGCCTGGAAGGACGTGTTCGTGGCCTACGTCCCCAACAAGAGCGTCTCGCTCACCGTCGCCTACGCCATGCTGGGCCACATCGCCGGCGTCCCCAACTCCAACGGGCTCTACACCTCGGTGACCGCGAGCTTCTAGGCGCAGGGGGGTTCGCCGCGCGTCAAGAGGGGGCGCCTGGACGGGCGCCCCCTTTTTTTTCGGGGGGAGCCCGGACCCCGGGCCTGCCACGACACCTTCAGGACCCGCGGCCGCGGAGATCCCGCCGACGCCTCGCGCGCGCCTCCCGGTGACGGGGCAAACGGCCGGGAAGACCGGCCGCACATCCCGCGGTGCGCGCCTTGGCGGCGTTTTTGGCGCGGGGGCCCTTTATGGTATGATGAGGGACAATCTCACGCACATCCCATAAGAGGTCCTAAGGTCGCTGCGCGGCCCAAACCCGATGGATCAATTCGCCAAAGAAACTATCCCGGTCAATCTCGAAGAGGAGATGCGCCAGTCCTATCTCGATTACGCCATGAGCGTGATCGTGGGGCGCGCGCTCCCGGATGTGCGGGACGGCCTGAAGCCCGTCCACCGGCGCGTCCTGTTCGCCATGCGCGAACTCGGCAACGACTGGAACCGTCCCTACAAGAAGTCGGCGCGCGTGGTCGGCGATGTCATCGGTAAATACCACCCGCACGGCGATACCGCGGTCTACGACACCATCGTGCGCATGGCCCAGACCTTCTCCATGCGTTATCCCTTGGTCGATGGCCAGGGAAACTTCGGGTCCGTGGACGGGGATGCGCCCGCCGCCATGCGCTACACCGAAATCCGCATGGCGCGCATCGCCCACGATCTGCTCGCCGACCTCGACAAGGAGACGGTCGACTTCACGCCGAATTACGACGGCTCCGAGCACGAGCCGTCGGTGCTGCCCACGGCCATACCGAACCTCCTCGTAAACGGCTCCTCGGGGATCGCGGTGGGCATGGCGACCAATATCCCGCCGCACAACCTCTCCGAGGTCGTGAATGCGCTGCTCGCCTTGATCGCCGACCCCGACCTCTCGGTCGATGCCTTGATGACGTATATCCCGGGCCCCGATTTCCCGACCGCCGCGATCATAAACGGCAGCGCCGGCATCCGCGAGGCCTACGCCACCGGGCGCGGCAAGATCTATGTGCGCTCGCGCGTCGAGATCGAGGAGGAGCGTCCCGGGCACCGCCAGGCCCTGATCGTCACCGAGCTCCCCTACCAGGTCAACAAGGCGAGGCTTCTCGAAAAGATCGCCGAGCTGGTGAAGGAAGGGCGGCTCGAGGGCATAGCCGAGTTGCGCGACGAGTCCGACAAGTCGGGCATGCGCATGGTCATCGAGCTGAAGCGTGGCGAGAACGCTGAAGTCATTTTGAACAACCTCTATCAGCAGACGGCGCTGCAGACCGTGTTCGGCATCAACATGGTGGCCCTCGAGGAGGGGCAGCCGCGGCTTTTGACCCTTCCGCAGATATTGAAGGCGTTTCTGAGCCATCGGCGCGAAGTCGTCACGAGGCGCACGCTCTATGAATTGCGCAAATCGCGGGAGCGGGCCCATATCCTGGAGGGCCTCGCAGTCGCGCTCGAGAATATCGACGCCATCATCGCCTTGATCAAGGCCGCGGCGGATCCGGCCGCGGCGCGGCAGGCGCTGCTTGCGCGCCCCTGGTCCGCGCACTTCGTGGCGGAGCTCTTGCGTCATGCGGGCCCGCATTCGCGCCTCGAGGGCGTGCCCTTGGACGTGGGCCTGCTCGAAGACCGCTACGTGCTGACCGAGACGCAGGCGCAGGCCATTCTGGATCTGCGCCTGCATCGTCTGACGGGGCTCGAGCGCGAAAAGATCCACGAGGAGTACCAGGAGATATTGCGCAAGATCGAGGACCTGTCGGCGATCCTGCGCAGCGACACGCGGCTCCTTGAGGTCATCGCCGAGGAGCTCGCGGCGGTCAAGACGCAGTACGGGGACGATCGCCGCACCGAGATCCTGGCCGGGCGTCTGGATTTGAGTCGCGAGGATCTGATCGCTCAGGAGGCGGTCGTGGTCACCCTGTCGCACGCAGGTTACGTGAAATGCCAGCCGCTCGCCGACTACCGGGCGCAGCGGCGCGGCGGCAAGGGACGCAGCTTCGGGCGCATGCGGGAGGAAGACTTCGTGGACCGCCTGGTGGTCGCGAATACGCACGATACGGTGCTCTGCTTCTCGAACCGGGGCAAGGCCTACTGGCTCAAGGTCTACGATCTGCCGCAGACCGGCCACGGCGCCCAGGGGCGCCCGATCGTGAACTACCTGCCGCTCGCCGAGGGGGAGAAGCTGACGGCGATCCTGCCGCTCGCGGCCTTCGAGGAAGGGAAGTCGGTGTTCATGGCGACATCGGACGGGACCGTGAAAAAGACGCCTTTGGCGGATTTCTCGCGCCCGCGCACGAGCGGCATCGTGGCCATAGATCTGGTCGGGGATGATGTGCTGGTGGGTGTGGGCATCGTCCAGGGCAATAATGATATCCTCCTTTTCAGTAACGGCGGCAAGGCGGTGCGGTTCCAGGAAACGGACGTCCGGTCCATGGGTCGTAACGCCCGCGGGGTGCGCGGCCTCAGTCTGCGCGAGGGCCAGCGGGTCGTTTCCTTGATGATCGTGGACCCGGCGGCGGGCGATCAGGCGGTGTTGATCGCGAGCGAGAACGGCTATGGCAAGCGCACGCTCTTCTCGGAGTTCCCGCGCCACAACCGCGGCGGCCAGGGGGTCATCTCGATGCAGGTGACCGAGCGCAACGGTACCATCGTGGGCGCGGTGCTGGCGGGCGACGAGGACGAGGCCATGATGATCACGGACACGGGCAGCCTGATCCGTATGCGCGCCCGTGAGATATCTCTGCAAAGCCGCAACACGCAGGGCGTGCGTTTGATGGGCCTGGACGCGAACGAGCGTCTGGTGGGCGTTGAGAAGATCGAGGAGGCCGCGGCTCTCGGTAACGGGGAGACGGAGGCCGAAACGCAGGCGACGGACTTAGGTGACGACGATGGCGCGGATCTTTAATTTCGGAGCGGGACCTGCGGTGATGCCGCAGGCGGTCTTGCGTAAGGCGCAAGAGGAACTCGTCGACTGGCATGGCAGCGGCATGTCGGTCATGGAGATGAGCCATAGGGGCAAGGAGTTCCTGGACATCGCCGCACGCGCGGAGTCCACGCTGCGCGCCCTCCTGGGGATACCCGGCTCCTATAAGGTGCTCTTCCTTCAGGGCGGCGCCTCGTTGCAATTCGCCATGGTGCCCATAAACCTGCTGCGCGGCAAACAGCGCGCCGACTACATCCATACGGGCGAATGGTCCAAGAAGGCGATCGCCCAGGCGCAGCGCTTTTGCGAGGTGAACGTCGCGGCAAGCGGCGAGGCGGGCGGCTTCACTCATGTCCCCCCGGTCGCCGAATGGCGCCTCGACCCCAAGGCCGCCTATCTGCATTACACCCCGAACGAGACCATAGGCGGGGTGGAGTTTCCCTTCGTCCCGGACGCGGGCGCGGTACCGCTCGTAGCCGACATGTCCTCGACCATCCTGTCGCGGCCCATCGATGTGAGCCGGTTCGGATTGATCTACGCCGGCGCGCAGAAGAACATCGGGCCGTCGGGTCTTACGGTCGTGATCGTGCGCGAGGATCTCGTGGGGCAGGCGCTTCCCGGCATGCCCACCATGCTCGACTACCAGATCCATGTCGAGAACGAATCCATGTACAACACCCCGCCGACCTTTCCGATCTATATGGCAGGGCTCGTCTTCGAGTGGCTGCAAGACCAGGGCGGGCTCGCCGGCATGGCGCGGATCAACGAGCGCAAGGCGCGGTCCCTGTATGATGCCATCGACGGTTCGGGCGGCTTCTACGTCTGCCCGGTGGCGAGGGACTGCCGCTCGTGGATGAACGTCCCCTTCACCCTGAAAGACGCGGGTCTCGACGAGGCCTTCCTGAAGGAGTCGAAGCAGGCGGGCCTCCTCCAGCTGAAGGGGCATCGGTCGGTCGGCGGGATGCGCGCGAGCATCTATAACGCGATGCCCGAGGAGGGCGTGGCGGCGCTCGTCGATTTCATGCGGGACTTTGCGCGGAGACGCGGCTGATGTTCAAGGTCCGGACGCTGAACCAGATATCGCCGCTGGGCCTTGCGCGTTTCGATGCGAAACGGTTTCAGGTGGGCGCCGATCTGGACGACCCGGACGCCATTCTGCTGCGGTCGTTCAATATGCACGACATGCCCCTGCCGGCCCGGCTTAAGGCGGTGGGGCGCGCCGGCGCGGGGGTGAACAACATTCCCGTCGCGGCCTTGAGCAAACTCGGCATACCCGTGTTCAACGCCCCCGGGGCCAATGCCAACGCCGTGAAGGAGCTGGTCGTGGCGGGGCTCCTCATCGCCGCGCGCAATCTGCGGGGGGCCTGGGAGTTCGCGTCCGGTCTCGAAGGCTCCGATGCCGAGATCAGCCGTGCGGTCGAGGCCGGCAAGAAGGCCTACGCGGGCCGCGAGCTGCCGGGCAAGGTCCTGGGCGTCGTGGGGCTGGGCGCGATCGGGCGCATGGTCGCCCATGTGGGCCTCTTGCTTGGCATGAACGTCGTGGGCTTCGATCCGGAGATCACAGTCGAGGGGGCCTGGCAGCTCTCGGCGGACGTACAGAAGGCGGGCAGCATGGCGGACCTGCTGCGCCGCGCGGATTTCGTGAGCTTCCATGTGCCGCTCGTCGACGCCACGCGCCATATGATCGATGCCAGGACCGTGGACCTCTTGAAGCCCACGGCGACCATCCTGAATTTCGCCCGCGAGGGGGTCGTGGATGATGACGCGGTCGTGGCCGCGCTCGACGCCGGAAAGCTGCACGCCTACCTCTGTGACTTTCCGACGAACCGCTTGAAGAACCATCCCAAGGTGGTCGTCTTGCCGCACCTGGGCGCGTCGACCACGGAGGCCGAGGACAATTGCGCCGTCATGGTGGCCGACGAGCTGCAGGATTTCCTGGAGCACGGCAACGTCCGTAATTCGGTGAACTTCCCCGAAGTCGTGGTGGCGCGGGAAGGGGCGTGCCGGCTCGTGGTGGCCAATGCCAACGTGCCGAACATGGTGGGTCAGATCTCGACCGCCATGGCGCGCGCCGGACTCAATATCCATAATCTCGTCAACAAGTCGCGGGGCGACCTGGCCTACACGCTCGTCGATCTCGACAGCGCGCTCCCCGATGCGGTCTTTGGCGAGATCGCAGCCATCCCGGGCGTCATGTCGGCCCGCAAGATCTCGGCCTGAACCCATGTCCGATCGTGCCGACGATCCGGAGTGGCGCCTCGATGAGCACCGCGCGCGGATAGACGCCATCGACGAAAAGCTCCAGGAGCTGCTCGCGGAGCGTGCGCGCGCCGCTCAGGCGATCGCGAAGATCAAAGAGTCTTTCGATGGCGAGCCCGTGTTCTATCGGCCGGAGCGCGAGCGTCAGGTGCTGGCGAAGGTCCGCGCGCGCCATCAGGGGCCGCTGCCGGAGCAGGATGTCCTGCGCATCTTTCGGGAGATCATGGGGGCCTGCCTCGCCCTCGAGCACACGTTGAGGGTGGCGTATTTCGGGCCCGAGGGAAGCTTTACGGAGGCCGCGCTGCGCAAGCACTTCGGGGGGGCGGTCGAGGCCGTGCCGGTGGCGACGATCGCGGAGGTGTTCCGCGCGATCGAGGCCAGGACCGCGGATTTCGGCGTGGTGCCGGTCGAGAATTCGGCGGAAGGGATCGTGAGTCATACGCACGACCTGCTCATGCGCTCGCCGCTTCTGATCGTGGGCGAGGTTGTGTTGCGGATCCACCATCAGCTGCTCTCCTGCGCCCGGACGCTCGCCGAGGTCGAGCAGGTCGCCGCCCATCCCCAGGCGCTCGCCCAATGCCGGGGATGGATAGAGCGCCATCTGCGTCATTGCGAGCAGGTGGCGGTGTCGAACAATGCCGAGGCCGCGCGGCGCGCGGTCGATGAGCCCAGGCTCGCCGCCATCGCCTCGCGGGAGGCGGCCGCCCATTGGGGCGTGCCCATCCTTGCGTCGAACATCGAAGACGCGCCCGACAACGCCACGCGGTTTTTCGTGATAGGCCCAAGCCCGGTCGGCCCAAGCGGACAGGACAAGACGAGCCTGCTGCTCACGGCCCCCCATACCCCAGGCTCCCTGCACGCGCTGCTCGAGCCGTTCGCGCGCCGCGGCATAAGCCTGCTGCGCATCGAGTCGCGGCCGGCGCGGCGCGCGCTCTGGGAGTATGTGTTTTTCGTGGATATCGCAGGTCACGAGAAGGATCCGGCGATCCAGGAGGCGCTGGCCGAGCTCGAGCGCGACGGAAGCGTGGTGCGGCGCCTCGGGTCCTATCCTCAGGCCGTCTAGGGCGGCGCGAACCCGATCAATGACGAGAGTGTGATCGTAATGGCGTGTGATCCCCTGATTTTGGCGGTCCCCGGCGTTCGCGGCCTCGTGCCGTATCAGCCGGGCAAGCCCATAGAAGAACTGGAACGGGAGCTCGGGGTGAGCGGGGCGATCAAGCTTGCCTCGAACGAGAACCCCTATGGCGCGGGCCCCAAGGCGCAGGCGGCCGCGCGCGCCGCGCTCGCGCAGATGGAGCGCTATCCGGATGGCGGCGGTTTCGCGCTGAAGCGGGCCCTGGCGGGGCGTCTTGGGGTCTCGGAGCGGCAGATCACCCTCGGCAACGGATCCAACGATGTCCTGGAGCTCGTGGCGCGCACCTTCGTCTCGCCGGGCGAGACCGCGGTCTGCGATCAATACGCCTTCGCCGCCTACCCGATCAGCGTGCGTGGCCTGGGGGCGCAGATGATCCAGGTGCCCGCGCGCGATTACGCCCACGACCTGGAGGCGATGGCGGAAGCCCTGAGCCCGAGCGTGCGCATGATATTCCTCGCCAACCCCAATAACCCGACCGGGACGTGGTTTGGCCGGGATGCCCTGGAGGCCTTCCTCGCGGTGGTGCCTGAGTCCACCATCGTGGTGTTGGACGAGGCCTATCGTGAATATGTGGCCGATGCGGATCATCCGGACGGCTGCGCCTTCCTGGCGCGCCACCCGAATCTCATCGTCGTGCGGACCTTCTCCAAGATTCACGGGCTTGCGGGTCTTCGGGTCGGCTACGCCGTGTCGGATGCCGCGCTTGCGGAGCTCATGAATCGGCTGCGCCAGCCCTTCAACGTGAATCTCGTCGCCCAGGCGGCGGCGGTGGCGGCGCTTGGCGACGACGACTATGTGGAACGCATGCGGGCGGTGAATGCCATCGAGCGGGCAGCGCTCGTGCGCACGCTCACGGGGATGGGTCTTGCGGTGCTGCCGTCGGCCGGCAACTTCGTATGCGTCGAGGTGGGTGACGCCGCGCGCATCTACGATGCCCTGTTGCGCCAGGGGGTCATCGTGCGGCCGCTCAAGCCCTATGGCATGCCGCGGCATCTGCGGATCACCGTGGGGCGTCCCGAGGAAAACGCGCGCCTTTCGCGCGCCCTGGCCGAAGTCGTGAGGGCTCGGTGAGCAAGGAGAGGCGGCGCTTCGGGGGCCCCGGGAAGCGGCTCGCGATCGTGGGCGTGGGTCTCATGGGCGGGTCGCTGGCCGCGGCTTTGCGGGAGGCGCGCTTCGCCGAATCGATCGTGGGGGTGGATGCCGATCCCGGGGTATTGGAGGAGGCGCGTTCGCGCGGGCTGATCGATCGCGCCCAGGACCTGGAGACGGCGGCGCGCGAGGCCGATATCGTGGTGCTCGCGACCCCGCTCGGCACCCTGCCGGACCTGCTGGCGCGCCTGTCCTGCGGCCTGCCCCCCCAAACCATCGTCACGGACATGGGCAGCGCGAAGGGGTCCGTGGCCGCCACCGGCCGCGATCTGAACCTCGCGCGCTATGTGCCCGGTCATCCCATGGCCGGGAGCGAGTGTTCGGGGCCCGCGTCGGCACGCGCCGACCTCTTCGCCGGGCGCAGCGTCATCCTGACGCCGAGCGAGATCACGGCGCCGGACGCCGTGGGCTCGGTGCGGGCGATGTGGGAGGCCGCGGGGGCCCGCGTGGTGCTCACCGATGCCGCGACCCACGACAGGCTCGTGGCCTACACGAGCCATCTCCCGCACCTCCTCGCGTTCACCTGCGCGGAACTCCTCGCGGGCCAGGAACCGGCCGGGACGCTCGCGCCCTTCGTGGGAAGCGGGCTCAAGGATTTCCTGCGCATCGCAGGCAGCGACCCCCTCATGTGGCGGGACGTGTGCGCGGCGAACGCCGTCTTTCTCGGGCCCGCGCTCGCGGCCTTCGCAGAGCGCCTGGCCGCTTTGAGCGAAGAGCTCGCGCGCGGCGATTTCGAGGGGCTTTTGGAACATTTCGCGAACGCCCGCGCGTTTCGTGCCGGTTTGATGAAGGAGGTCGCCGATGGCGAGCATTGACTACACGGTGAGGGCCGGGGGGCCGCTTTCCGGGACGATTACCGTGGCCGGCGACAAGTCGATCTCGCATCGCGCGGTGATCCTGGGCGCCCTGGCGCGCGGGCGCAGCGAGATCACGGGTCTTCTCGAGGGCGAGGATGTCCTGGGGACGGTCGCCGCCTTCCGGGCGCTCGGGGTGTCCATCGAGGGTCCCCATGAGGGCCGCCTCGTGGTGGAGGGCGTGGGCCTGCACGGCTTGCAGGCCCCGGTCGGGCCCTTGGACCTCGGCAACTCGGGCACCAGCATGCGCCTCTTGGCGGGGCTGCTGTCGGCGCAGCCCTTCGGCACGCGCCTCGTGGGCGATGAATCGCTCATGCGCCGTCCCATGGAGCGGGTGGCGGCGCCGCTGCGCATGATGGGGGCCGTCATCGAGACCGGGGAGGGAGGGCGGCCGCCGCTCCATATCGTGGGCGGCCGCGCGCTGACCGGCATCGAATACCGCCTGCCGGTGGCGAGCGCCCAGGTGAAATCCGCGATCCTGCTGGCAGGCCTCTACGCCAAGGGGCGCACGACCGTGATCGAGCCCGCGCCGAGCCGCGACCATAGCGAACGCATGCTGGCGGGCTTCGGCTATCCCGTGACACGCGATGGCGCCGCCGTTTCCCTGGAGGGGGGCCGGGGCCCCCTGCATCCCGTCCGCCTCGATGTACCGGCGGACCTGTCGTCGGCGGCCTTTTTCCTGGTCGCCGCGAGCATCGTCCCGGGGTCTTGCGTGAGGCTTGCGCGGGTCGGCATCAATCCCACGCGCCGCGGCGTGATCGACATCCTGCGGGCGATGGGGGCTCGCATCGAGCAGGAAAACGAGACCGTGGCGAGCGGCGAGCCGGTCGCCGATCTCATCGTCCATGCCAAGCCCCTGCATGGCATCGCCATACCGCCGGAGCTCGTGCCGCTTGCCATAGACGAATTTCCGGCGCTGTTCGTGGCCGCCGCCTGCGCCGAGGGCGTCACCACCTTGCGGGGCGCCGAGGAGTTGCGGGTCAAGGAGAGCGATCGCCTGGCGGTCATGGCGCGCGGTCTCAAGGCGCTCGGCGTGGCCGTGGAGGAGCGCCCGGACGGCCTGACGATCACAGGCGGCGGGCTTCGCGGGGGCGTGATCGACTCGGGCGGGGATCACCGCATCGCCATGGCCTTCGCGGTCGCGGGTCTCAGGGCCACGGCACCCGTGCAGGTGCGCGACTGCCGCAACGTCGCGACCTCGTTTCCGGGCTTCGTGGCCTGCGCGCGGGCGGTCGGGTTCGATCTCGAGATCGGGGAGTCATGATCCCGGTCCTCGCGATCGACGGCCCCTCGGGGTCCGGCAAGGGCGCGGTCGGCATGGCGGTCGCCCGGCGGCTCGGCTGGCATTATCTCGATAGCGGCGCGGTCTACCGCGCCCTGGGCCTCGCGGCCTCCTGGGCGGGTGTTGCGTACGACGACGAAGCCCGCCTGTGCGATCTCGCCCGGAGGCTCGATCTGCGCTTCGTCGCAGCCGATGACGGCGAGCCCGCGGTGTTTGCCAACGGGCGCGAATGCGGCGCCTTGCTGCGCAGTCCCGAGGCGGCCAACGCGGCCTCGAGGCTCGCCGCCCTGAAGTCCGTGCGCGAGGCCCTGCTCGACCGTCAGCGCGCGGCGCGCAGGCCGCCGGGGCTCGTGGCCGATGGCCGCGACATGGGCAGCCACGTCTTTCCGGATGCCTTTTTGAAGGTATTCCTGACGGCGAGCGCCGAGGTCCGGGCCCAGCGGCGCTATGATCAGTTGAAGGCGAAGGGCTTCGGTGTTACGCTTCCGCAGCTTATACAGGAGATTCGGGAGCGGGACGAGCGGGATGCAAGCCGTGCCGTCGCGCCGCTCAAGCCCGCCGAGGGCGCCGTCGTGCTCGATTCGTCGGCCCTGGGGCTACAGGATGTGGTCGACCGGGTGCTCGCCATGGCGGGAAGCCGGCGGTAAGCTTTACCCCTGCGCCGAATCGAAGATCAACAGCCCGGCTCGTTGCCGGCCAACCCGCCCTGCTTCTTGGGGCCCTAGACGCCAGAGAGATACATGAGCCAAAGCTTTGCCGAATTGTTTGAAGAGAGCATGCAGTCCTGTCAGATGCGCCCCGGCAGCCTTGTCGTGGGCGAGGTCGTGCATGTCGACGACGAGGTCGTGGTCGTCAATGCCGGCCTGAAGTCGGAGGGCGTGATTCCGACGGAACAGTTCCGCAATGCCAATGGCGAGATCGGCGCCAAGGTGGGCGACCGCATCGAGGTGGTCATCGAATACATGGAGGACGGCTTCGGCCAGACCCGCCTGTCGCGCGAGAAGGCTTGTCGCGTGAAGGCCTGGGACGTTCTGGAGGAGGCGTTCGAGAAGCAGACGGTCGTGACCGGCATCATGACCGGCAAGGTCAAGGGCGGCTTCACCATCGCCATCGACAGCATCCGCGCCTTCCTGCCGGGCTCGCTGGTCGATGTGCGTCCGGTCCGCGACCCGTCCTATCTCGAGGGCAAGGAACTCGAGTTCAAGGTCATCAAGCTCGACCGCAAGCGCAATAACGTGGTGGTATCGCGCCGCGCGGTCGTGGAAAACGAGATATCGGCCGAGCGTGACCAGCTGCTCGCGAACCTCGAGGAAGGCCAGGTCGTCAAGGGCATCGTCAAGAACCTCACGGATTACGGCGCGTTCGTCGATCTGGGCGGCGTCGACGGTCTCCTGCACATCACGGACCTCGCGTGGAAGCGCGTCAAGCACCCCTCGGAAATGCTCAACATCGGTGACGAGGTCGAGGCCAAGGTCCTGCGTTTCGACCGCGAGCGTAACCGCGTCTCGCTCGGCCTGAAGCAGCTGGGCGACGACCCGTGGGTGGATCTCGCGCGCCGTTACCCGATCGGCACCCGGATCTTCGGCAAGGTCACCAACATCACGGATTACGGCGCCTTCGTCGAGATCGAGGAAGGGGTCGAGGGTCTCGTCCACGTCTCGGAGATGGATTGGACCAACAAGAACGTGCACCCGACCAAGGTCGTGCAGCTCGGCGACGAGGTCGAAGCGATGATCCTCGACATCGACGAGGAGCGTCGCCGCATATCGCTTGGCATCAAGCAATGCCAGCCCAATCCCTGGGAAGAGTTCGCCACGTCACATAACAAGGGCGACCTCGTGAAGGGCCAGATCAAGTCCATCACCGACTTCGGCGTGTTCGTGGGCCTGGAAGGCGGCATCGACGGTCTGATCCACCTCACCGACCTGTCCTGGAGCCGCGCCGGCGAAGAGGCGGTCCGCGACCTGAAGAAGGGCGACGAGCTGGAGGCGGTGGTATTGGCGGTCGATCCCGAGCGCGAGCGGATATCGCTTGGCGTGAAGCAGATGGAAGGCGACCCCTTCAACAACTATTGCGCCGAGCACGGCAAGGGCGCGGTGGTGACGGGAGTCGTGACGGCGGTGGACGCCAAGGGCGCCACCGTGAAGCTGTCCGATGACGTGGAGGGTTACCTGCGCGCCGCCGAGGCCTCGCGCGATCGCATCGAGGATGCGCGTTCGGTCCTGAAGGACGGGGATACGGTCGAGGCCAAGATCATGACCATAGACCGCAAGAACCGCAAGATCACGCTGTCGGTGCGGGCCAAGGACATGGAGCGCGAGAACGAGGCCGTGCAGGAATACACGCGCAAGGCCCCGGTGGCGACCTCGTCTTTGGGCGACAAACTGAAAGAGAAGCTTGGCCAAAAGGAGTGATGGGGCTTTAGCGCGATGACGAAGTCCGAACTCATTCAGAGTCTGGCGGCGACCCAGCCGCAGTTGGATCAGCGGGACGTGGAGCTTGCGGTCAAGGGCCTCCTGGAGCGCATGTCGAGCGCGCTCCAGGCCGGTGAGCGCATCGAGGTGCGGGGGTTCGGGAGTTTTTCGCTGCACCATCGTCCCGCGCGGCTCGGGCGCAACCCGAAGACCGGGGTGAGCGTGCAGGTTCCGGATCGGCGCGTTCCGCACTTCAAGCCCGGCAAGGAGTTGCGCGAGCGGGTCGACCAGTAAGCCCATCGCGTGTGGCGCGAGCAATGAAAGAAGAGCGGCATGGGCAAGGCGCCCGTGCCGTTTTTTTTGAAGGGGGTAGCGTTTCATCATGAAGCGGGTCCTGTATGGCTCGATCGCGATTCTGGTCGTCTTCATCGCTCTGGGATTCGCGTATAAGAACGCCACCGACGTGACGGTGCGCTACTACGGCGGTCTGGCGTGGCAGGCGCCGCTCGCCCTCGTCCTCGTCGTGGTCCTCGTTATGGGCATCATCGTGGGTTTCATGGCAAGCATGAATCGTCTGGTGCGTCTGCGCCGCCAGCTTGGGGCAGCCCGCAAGCAGGTTCGGCAGATGGAGCAGGAGGTCGCCAACCTGCGCGCTTTGCCCATAAAAGATGTTCTTTGAGCATGCCTCGATACTGATCTGGCTGCTGCTCCCGCTCGCGGCCGGTTCGGGGTGGGTGGCCGCGCGCTATGACGAAAGGCGTCATCGGGCGCGCAAGGACCTGCCGACCGCCTATTTCAAGGGTCTGAATTTCCTCCTGAACGAGCAGGCCGACAAGGCCATAGAGATCTTCATCAAGGTTTTGGAGGTCAACTCCGAGACCGTCGAGACCCATCTTGCGTTGGGCAGCCTTTTCCGCAGGCGCGGGGAGGTCGAGCGCGCCATACGCGTCCACCAGAACATCATCGCGCGCCCGGCGCTCGATCGCGACCAGCGGGCGCGGGCCTTGCTCGAGCTCGGACAGGATTATCTCAAGGCGGGGCTTCTGGATCGCGCCGAGAACCTGTTCCTGGAGCTTGCCGAGATCCGGCTGCATAACGAGGAGGCCCTGCGGCTCCTCATGCACATCTACCAACAGGAGCGGGACTGGGAGAAGGCCATCAGCGTGTGCCGGAGGCTCGGACGTTCGGGTGGCCCCGGATTGAACGACGTGATCGCCCAGTACTATTGCGAACTGGCCGAGGAGGCCTATAAGCGCAACGAGCACGACGTGGCCCGGGAACAGGCCAGGCGGGCGCTCCAGAGCGACAAGGCGTGTGTGCGGGCGAGCATGCTTCTTGGTAATATTGAGGCCGATCTCGGCCGCCACAAAGAGGCCATCAGGGCGTGGCGGCGCGTCGAGGTGCAAAACCCGCTGTATCTGGGCGAGGTGGCGCAGGCGCTTGCCAGGAGCTATCAGGCGGTCGGCGACGAAGAGGGCCTGTATCGGTTTTTCCAGGAGGCCTTGGGGCGCCATCATGACATAGCGCTCATGCTCGCCTCCGCGGACGTCATCGAGCGTCGCGAGGGCCCGCGCGCGGCGGAGGCCTTCATCGTCTCGTGGCTGCGCAGGCAACCCTCCGTGCGCGGCCTGAACCGCCTCATCGGGCTGCATGTCGAGCAGGCCTCCGGCGAGTCGCGCGAGGATCTCGCGATCCTGAAGGGGATCATCGAGAAGATCGTGGAGGGCCGTAGACGCTATCTATGTCATCAGTGCGGTTTCTCCGGGCAGTCGCTGCACTGGCAGTGCCCGGGCTGCCACCGCTGGAACACCGTCACGCCATCGGGAGAGGACGATGTCGTTTGAAGACCCCGTCATCATCGTGGCCCTGGATTTCGCGGACGCGAAAGGCGCGCTGGCGCTCGCGCGCCGCCTCGATCCGGCGCGCTGCCGCGTCAAGGTGGGTCTCGAGCTTTTCTGTGCCGAAGGCCCCGCCGTGGTCCGCGATCTGCGCGGCCTTGGTCTCGACGTGTTCCTGGACCTCAAGTTCCACGACATCCCGAACACCGTTGCGCGCGCCTGCGCCCGTGCCGCGGATCTCGGGGTGTGGATGGTGAACGTGCATGCCCTCGGGGGCCCGCGCATGCTCGAGGCGGCGCGCCGGGCGATCCCCGCGGAGGGGCCCAGGCTCGTAGGGGTCACGATCCTTACGAGCCATAGCCCCGAGGAGGTCGCGGCCCTCGGCCTGGGCGCGAGCGGCGCGCGGGTGCGAAGCCTGGCGCGGGCCTGCCGCGAGGCGGGTCTCGACGGGGTGGTGTGTTCGGCCCACGAGGCCTCCGACCTGAGGGATCTGCGCGGGCGCGGTTTCGTGCTCGTCACCCCGGGGATCCGTCCGCAGGGGTCGGCGCCGGACGATCAGAGGCGTACGCAGACCATAAGCGAGGCGCTGGCATCGGGGGCCGACTATCTGGTCGTGGGCCGACCGGTGACGCAGGCGCCGGATCCCGCGGCGGCCCTTGCCGCGTGCCTCGATGAGGCCCGCGCGGCCCGCGCCCATGGCGCATTGAAAAACCTGGAGCAGTCGTGATGGATTCGCTTTCGACGGTATTGGACCGTATGACCCGCGCGCGGGTGACGGTGGTCGGGGATGTGATGCTGGACCGCTATTGGTACGGGGGAGTGGAGCGCATCTCGCCCGAGGCCCCGGTGCCGGTGGTGGCGGTGGGGCGCTCCGAGGAGCGCCCGGGCGGGGCGGCCAACGTGGCGCAGAACATCGCGGGCCTGGGGGCCCACTGCGCCCTCATCGGGCTCTGCGGCGATGATGCCGCCGCCGATTCCCTGGCGGCGCTCCTCGGCGGATCGGGTGTGGCGCACCGGCTGGTCCGCGATCCTCTGGTCAACACCACCGTGAAGCTGCGTGTCGTGTCGCGCAACCAGCAGCTGATCCGCATCGATTTCGAGACCCAGGCAACGCCGGATGGCTGCCGCGATCTGGTCGCCGCCTACAAGGAGGCCCTGGAGGATGTCGGCGCCGTGATCGTGTCGGACTACGGAAAGGGCGGGCTGAATCATGTCCGCGATATCGTCGCCTTCGGCCGCAAGGCCGGACTGCCCGTGGTGGTGGATCCCAAGGGCGACGACTACAGTGCTTATCACGGCGCCACACTCATCACCCCCAACCGCAAGGAGTTCGAGCAGGTCGCGGGGCGCTTCCGGGACGAGGAGGAGCTCGAGCGCAAGGCGCGGGGCCTGATCGAGGAGTTGGCGCTCGAGGCCCTGCTCGTCACGCGCAGCGAGGAGGGCATGACCCTGTTCGAGCGGCGTGGGGCGCGCACGCACGTGCCGGCGAAGGCCCACGAGGTCTACGACGTGACCGGGGCCGGCGACACGGTGATTGCGATGGTGGGTGCGGCGCTCGCGGCGCAGGCGAGCCTGCTGCAGGCCATCCATATAGCGAATGCCGCGGCCGGCATCGTGGTCGGGCATCTGGGGGCAGTCGCCGTGCCGCGCAAGGAACTCTCGCAGGCCCTGGCATTGGAGGATGAGGCATGATCATAGTCACGGGCGGGGCCGGCTTCATAGGCTCCAACATCGTCAAGGGATTGAATGAGCGCGGTCGCGACGACATCCTGGTGGTCGACAATCTGGAGCGCGGTGACAAGTTCCTGAATCTCACCGACTGCGAGATCGCCGACTATTGCGACAAGCGGGATTTTCTGTCGGACCTCGAGCGGGGCGCGTATGCGGATCGCGTGGACGCGGTGTTCCACGAGGGCGCGTGTTCGGACACCATGAACCACGACGGCCTCTATATGATGCGCAACAACTTCGAGTATTCGAAGGCGCTGCTCGCGTTTTGCGAGCGCGAAGGCGCGCAGTTTCTGTACGCCTCGTCGGCATCGGTCTATGGCGCGGGCCGCGTGTTCCGCGAGGAGCGCGATGTCGAGTCCCCGCTGAATGTGTATGGCTATTCGAAGTTCCTGTTCGATCAGTACGTGAGGCAAAGCGCGCGTCGCGCCTGCCAGGTGGTCGGGTTCCGGTATTTCAATGTGTATGGACCACGCGAGCAGCACAAGGGCCGCATGGCGTCCGTCGCCTACCACTTCTTCCACCAATACCGCGAGACGGGCCAGGTGCGCCTGTTCGGCGGAAGCGGGGGCTACGCGCCCGGCGAGCAGCGCCGCGACTTCGTGTCGGTGGAGGACGTGGTGAAGATCAATCTCCATTTCCTTGACCATAAGCACACGAGCGGCATCTATAATCTAGGCACGGGCCGCGCGCAGACCTTCAATGAGGTGGCCGCGGCGACCGTGAATGCGCTGAGGCGCGAGAAGGGCGAGGAGCCGCTTACGATCGACGAACTCGTGAAGAGGGACGTCATTACGTATACCGCGTTCCCGGAGGCCCTGGTGGGCAAGTATCAGAGCTTCACGCAGGCGGACGTCTCCGCCCTGCGCGCCGCCGGCTATACGGCGCCGACGTACGACGTGGAGCAGGGCGTGGGGCGGTATGTGGGGCGGCTTCTGGCCGCAAGCAGGACGCCGTGAACGGGAAGCCCGCTTTGAAGCTCCACCCCGTCATCCTTTGTGGCGGCAGCGGCAGCAGGCTTTGGCCTCTATCGCGCGATCAGCATCCAAAGCAGCTCCTGCCGCTTTTGGGGACGCAGCCTCCTGCAGGAGACGGTGCTGCGGCTCGAGGGGCTTGCGGACGTCGGCGCGCCGGTGGTCGTGAGCAACGCCGAATACCGCTTCCTGATCGCCGAGCAGATGCGCGAGATCGGGAGGTTTCCGTGTCCTTTGCTGCTCGAACCCGTCGGCCGCAACACGGCCCCCGCGCTGACACTCGCGGCGCTGCGGATCCTGGCCTCCGGTGCCGACGGCATGCTGCTTGCGATGCCCGCCGACCACGCCATGTCCGATGCCGCGAGATTCCGCTCGCGCGCGCAGGAAGTGAAGGATCTCGTCTCGCGACTGAAGGCGATGGCGCGCAGCGAATACACCACGCCAAGCCGCGTGTGGCGCCCCCGGGCTTCTACGAGAGCTTGGATGGCGGGACGCGTTTCCAGGTCAAGCGCATCATGGTAAGGCCGGGCGCGGCGCTGTCTTTGCAGATGCACCATCACCGTGCCGAGCATTGGGTGGTGGTGAAGGGTACGGCGCGGGTCGTGCGGGATCACGAGGAGTTCCTGGTGACCGAGAACCAGTCGACCTATATCCCGGTGGGCGTGCGTCATCGATTGGAGAACCCGGGCTTGATACCGCTCGAGATGATCGAGGTGCAGTCCGGGAGTTATCCGGGGGAGGACGACATCACGCGTTTCGAGGACATCTACCGGCGCATGGAGCCGTCGGTGGGCGGATAGGGCGGATACCCTATTCCAGCGAAAGGGCCATGGCAGGGATCGCGTCGGCCGAAGGGGAGGCGATGATAACGAGACTTTGGCGTCTTTTGCGGCCGCGCGAGCGGCGCGAGGCGGTCCGGATTTTCGGTTGGATGGTGATCACGTCGGGCTTCGAGATGCTGGGAGTGGGGGTCGTGTTGCCGGTGGCGATGTTTCTCGTGAATCCGGGGCGGGTGATGGCCATGCCCGCCACGCAGGCCGTCGAGCGATTCCTGGGCGTGTCCTCGGAGCGCGGCTTGGCGGTGGTGCTTGCCCTGCTGCTTTTGGTCGTCATAGGCCTAAAGGCCCTGGTCGTGTCGGGCGGCTATCGCCGCCAGTTCGGCTTCCTCTATAGGCTGCAAAAGGACCTCGCCGATCGGATGCTCGCGGGCTACGTGGCGGCGCCCTACACCTTCCACCTGACGCGCAACAGCACCGACCTCCTGAAAAACGTGCGTGGCGAGATCCCGGTTCTGACCGAGGGGGTGCTGCTCCCGGGCCTGCAGATCGTGAGCGAATCGGTGGTGGCGCTTGCCGTTCTTGGTCTTCTGCTCGCGGTGAGTCCCGGACTCACGCTCGGCGTGGGCGGCGCCCTCGGGGTCGCGTTTTTCATGATATTCCGGGCCACGCGCGCCCGCAACGAACGTCTCGGACGGCAGCGGCAGGAGGCGCTCACCGCCATGTTTCGCCATGCGGCGACCGGCCTTTCGGCCATCAAGGACCTCACGGTGCTCGATCGCCAGACGGTCTTGCTGTCCCAGCACGAGGACGCCACGCGCCGCTACAGTGAGGCGAGCGCGGCGCAGATGGTGACGGCCCACATGCCGCGGCTCGCCATCGAAGGCCTGGCCTTCGGCGGCTTGATCGGCATCCTCCTGTATGCGGAGTGGGTCCTGCGCGAGCCGCAAGCGGCCATCCCGCTCATGGCGATGTATGCGATGGCCGTGTTCCGGCTCATGCCCTCGCTCACGAAGATGCTGAATGCCGGGATGTCGATACGCTTCAACCGGGCGACCATCGACGTCGTCGCAGGCGCGCTCGAGGAGATCGGGGTATCGCCGGACGACGAGGTGGGCGCGCCCTTGACGTTCGATCGCGAGATCACCTTGCGCGGTTTCAGTTATTCCTACCCCGGCTGCGCGCAGCAGGCCCTGGAGGCCGTGGACTTGACGATAGCGAAGGGGTCATCGGTGGCGTTCGTCGGCCCTTCGGGGGCCGGCAAGACCACGCTCGCCGATGTCCTGCTCGGTCTCCTGCAAGGGCGCGGCGATGTGCTCGTGGACGGCAGGCCCTTGGGTCCCGGGGCCTTGAAGGCCTGGCGACGACAGATCGGCTATGTCCCTCAGCAGATCTATCTCGCCGACGATACCATTGCCGCGAACGTCGCGTTTGGGGTGGCGCGCGAAGATATCGATCGCAAGGCCGTGATGCGCGCGCTCGGGATCGCCCAGATGGCGGGCTTCGTGGACGAGCTTCCGGATGGGATCGACGCCGAGGTCGGCGATCGCGGCGTGCGCCTCTCCGGCGGGCAGCGTCAGCGCCTCGGCATCGCCCGCGCCTTGTATCACGACCCCGCGATCCTGGTTCTCGACGAGGCCACGGCCGCCCTCGACGGTCCCACCGAGGCGGATCTGACCGATGCCATCAATTCGCTGGCCGGCGCCAAGACCATGATCGTGATCGCGCATCGATTGAGCACCGTGGCCTGCTGCGACGAGGTCGTGCTGCTCGAGGAGGGGCGTATCACGGCGCGCGGCGCCTTCGCGGAGCTTGCGCGGCGCCATGACTTTTTCCGCACGCGGGAGCCGCTCGCCGCACGATCGGCATGAGGGAGGCCAGGTGCGTGTCCTCGTAACCGGGGCCTTGGGTTTTATCGGGTCCGCGCTCGTGCCGGCCCTCGAGGCGGCGGGCCATGCGGTGCGCGGCCTCGGGCGCGGCGCGGGGTCCTTGGCCGACTGGCGGCAGGCCGACCTCACGCGGCCCGTCACGCTCGCAGGCGTATGCGCCGATTGCGACGCGGTCATCCATCTCGCCGGCATTGCCCACACCCGCGCCTCGGGCGCGGATCATGGCGCAGTCACCGTGGCGGGCACGCGCGCCCTGCTGGCCGAGGCCCGCGCCGCGGGGGTCGGGCGCTTTCTGTTCGTGAGCAGCATCAAGGCAGAATGCGCGCGGGATGCGTATGCCGACAGCCGGCGCGCCGCCGAGGCGCTCGTGCGCGAGGCGGGACTGCCGTCGTGCGCGATCGTGCGCCCGGCGCTCGTGTATGGTCCGGGCATGCGCGGCAATCTCGAGCGCCTTCTGCGGCTCGCCGATCATCCGTGGTCCTTGCCGATCCCCCGCGGTCTCGCGCGCCGCAGCCTCGTGCACCGCGATGATCTCGTGCGCGTGCTAGTCGCGCTCGCGTCGCGGCCGGCGGCCACCGCCACCTATACCGTGACGGACGGGATGCCTTATACCGCGCGCGAGGTCTACGATGCCATGCGCGCGGGGCTTGCGCGGCCCGCGGGACGCCTTGCGCTGCCCGCCGGGCTCGTGACGGCGCTCGCGCGCTTCGGGGATGGCGTGACGCGCTGGACGGGCCGGTCGTGCCCCTGGGACACGCGCGCGCTCGCGCCTTTGCTTGAATCCTGCGTGAGTGCGGACGATGGCGTGTGGAAGGCGCTCGGGATGGCCCCGCGCCATACCCTGACCCAGGCGGTGGCGGACATGGCGGAGGCCCTGCGCGTGGGCGGAGGGGCCCTGTGAGAGTCGACAGGCCGCGTATCGCAGTCTCGGTGGTGAGCCACGGACAAGGGGCGCTCGTGGCGCGCCTCCTGTCGGACATCGCCACCTTTTGTCGCACGCCCGTGCAGGTCGTGCTCACGATCAACAAGCCCGAGGTCCTGCCGGATCTCGCGTGGCCGTTCCCGGTGGCGGTGGTGCACAATGCCGCCCCTCGCGGCTTTGCCGCCAACCACAATGCCGCCGCCGCGACCGTCGACGCGGATATCTTCTGTGTCGTGAACCCCGATGTGCGCTTGACGGCCGATCCCTTTGCGCCGCTCGTGGCGCTCCTCGAGGCGCCGGATGTGGGGGTGGCCGCGCCGGTCGTGGTCGGAAGCCGGGGCGAGGTGCAAGACAGCCGCCGACGCCTGCCGACGCCGCTCAGGGCCCTGCGCCGGCTCATCGCGCGCCCGCGCGCGGCCGACGAACCGGTGGACTGGGTGGCGGGCATGTTCATGGCGTTTCGCACCGCGACCTTCCGGGCCGTGGGGGGGTTCGACCCGGCCTATCACCTCTACTACGAGGATTGCGACCTCTGTTGCCGGCTCAGGATCGCGGGCCTGCGCGTAGCCGTGGCCCCCGAGGCCGTGGTCATCCATGACGGGCAACGGACCTCGCGCCGACGGCCGCGGTATTTCTTCTGGCATGCGCAAAGCGCCTTGCGCTTCTTCCGGTCGCCCGCGTATCGCACGCTGCGCGCGCGCTTGCGGGGGCGCTCATGAGCCTCCGACCGTTTGTGATGGATGCCGCAGGGGCCCTGGTGGCGTGGCTGGGTGCGCGGCTTTTGGCCCACCCCCGTAACCCCTGGCGGGTCCTGGACATCCCGAACGAGCGTTCCCTGCACGCGCAACCGGTGCCGCGCACCGGGGGGTTTGCGATCCTCGCGGGCGCGATGGTGGCGGCCATCGGCGAGCCCTTTGCGTTTTCTCCCGGGCTCGCAGTCACCGGCGTGGCGCTTTTCGTGATCGCCCTTTTGTCGTGGTACGACGATCGCCGGGGCTTGAGCCCGCGGCTGCGGCTCGCGGTGCATGCCGCGGCGGGGCTCGCCGTCGCGATGCTGCTCGCGCCGGTCGCGCGCGGGTGGCTACCGGGCGTCGACGCGGGGATCGCAGGTCCGCTTGCGGTCCCGCTTGTCGGTGTCTTCCTCGTATGGTGGATCAATCTCTACAATTTCATGGATGGCATGGACGGCTTCGCAGGCGGCATGGCGGTCTTCGGTTTCGGGACGCTGGCCTTGCTCGGTTATCGGGCCGGCGACCCCGCCTTCGCCGGGATCGCGCTTGGTGTGGCCTCGGCGGCCTTCGGCTTCACCGTGGCCAATTTTCCGCCCGCGCTCCTCTTCATGGGGGATATCGGCGCCACCGTGCTCGGATTCCTGGTCGGCATCCTGATCCTGGCGGGCAGTGCCCGGGGGGATTTTCCGCTCTGGGTGGGGCTCGTGGTCTTCTCTCCCTTCCTGGTCGACGCGACCGCGACGCTTCTGAAGAGGGCGGCGCGCGGCGAGCGCCTGACCACGGCGCATCGCGAGCATTACTACCAGCGCCTGGTGCGCGCCGGCCTCTCGCACCGGCAGACGGTCCTGGGCGAATACGCCTTGATGGCCGTATGCAGTCTTGGCGCCTATGGCGCGGTCGGGGCGTCCGTGGCGGCGCAATGGGCTATAATCGCGGCTTTGGCGGGTTTGTATGGCGCGCTGGCCGTCTTGGTCCGGCGATGGGAGGGTCATGGGCAAGCTTCGGGCAAGACCGCGCGTTAAGGCGCCCCTCGGGCGCTGGGCGGTCGTGGCGCACGACCTCGTGGCCATCGCCCTGGCGTGGCTTGGGGCCTACTGGCTGCGCTTCAACATGGGCTATGTCCCGCATCTCTTCTGGCATCAGAGCCTGCGTCTGCTCGTGGTGGTGCTCGTCGTGCAGGGCGCGGTCTTCTGGACCATGGGGCTCTATCGCGGCCTCTGGCGTTTCGCCTCGGTCCCGGATCTGCTGCGCATATTCAAGGCCATCATCGTGGGCGTCACGGTCTGCGCCTTCGTCCTGTTCCTCTGGGTGCGCCTCGCGCAGGTGCCGCGTTCGGTATTCGTGCTCGATGGGCTGTTGCTCACCATGCTCTTGGGCGGCCCGCGATTCCTTTATCGGTTTTTCAAGGACCGGGGCCTCTACCAGGTGGCGGGGAAAAAGGCGCTCATCGTGGGCGCCGGACGCGCGGGCGAGATGCTGGTCCGCGACCTCCTGCGCGGGTCCGACGTGGGCTACCGTCCCGTGGCGTTCGTGGACGACAACCCGCGGCGCATCGGCCAGGAGATCCACGGGGTGCCCGTCGTGGCCGACTGCGGGCAGCTGCCCGAGGTTGCCGCGCGCCTGGAGGCCGATATCCTCTTCATCGCCGTCACCGAGGCGAAGGCAAGCCGCATGCGCAGGCTCGTGGAGCTCTGCGAACGCAGCGGCCGCCCGTTTCGCATCCTCCCGGGCCTCCAGAGCCTCGTCGACGGCCAGGTCAATATCCAGGAGTTGCGCGAGGTCCGCATCGACGACCTCCTGGGCCGCGAGCCCGTCTTCTTGCAGCAAGACGAGATCAGCCGTGGCGTGGGCGGCAAGGTGGTGCTCGTGTCGGGCGCCGGCGGTTCCATAGGGTCGGAACTATGCCGGCAGATCGCGGGGTTGCGGCCCAGTAGGCTCATCCTCTTCGAGCGCAGCGAATACAACCTCTACAGCATCGAACTCGAGCTGAGGCGCGATCATCCGGACCTTGCGGTGTTGCCGGTGCTCGGGGACGTGCGCGACCGCCTGCTCGTGGACCGGGTGCTTGCGCGCGAGCACCCGGACATCATCTTCCATGCGGCCGCCTACAAGCATGTGCCCATGCTGGAGGGGCAAAGCCGGGCGGCCGTCATGAACAACGTGTTCGGCACCGAGACCCTGGCGCAGGCGGCCGACCGGCACGGTTGCGGCACCTTCTTGCTGATATCGACCGACAAGGCGGTGAACCCGTCCAATGTGATGGGCGCCACCAAGCGCGCCGCGGAGATCCTCTGCCAGGAGCTGAACGCGCGCTCAAGGACGCGCTTTCTCACCGTGCGGTTCGGCAATGTCCTGGGATCGGCGGGGAGCGTCATTCCGCTCTTCAAGGCGCAGATCGCGGGCGGCGGCCCGGTCACGGTCACGCACCCCGACATCACCCGCTATTTCATGACGATCCCGGAGGCCTGCGGCCTCATCCTCCAGTCGAGCGTCATAGGCGGGGGTGGCGAGATCTTCGTCCTGGATATGGGCGAGCCCGTGCGCATCGGCTATCTCGCCGAGCAGTTGATCCTGTTGTCGGGCAAGCGCCCCGGGCATGACATCGAGATCGTCTACACGGGGCTTAGGCCCGGAGAGAAGCTCTACGAGGAGCTCTTCTACGCCGACGAGGCGCTGCTCGGGACGGCGCAT
>JAKAXT010000098.1 GCA_021816425.1 Pseudomonadota bacterium
CAAGCCGGCTTTACCTTGATCGAGTTGATGGTCGTGATCGCGATCATCGGTATCCTGGCGGCCATCGCCATTCCCCAGTACGAGAAGTACATCGTGACGTCCAAGGCCCAGGACGTGGCCCAGAACTTCCATTCGGCCGTTACGGCGGCGACGAGCGCGGTATCGGCGGCGCAAGCAGGCCAAAACACTCTACTCGCCATGGTCGCTCCGGCCGCCGGTACTGCGGCAACTCCGCCCGTTGCAGGTGCAGGCACACCGGTGCTGAGCTATACGGCCGGCGATCCAGGCGCGAGCGGCACGGTTGGCACTCTGTCGCCCAACTATGCCTACAACGGTAGTACGGGCACGACCTGGGCAACGCCAAGCTATTGCGGTCAGATCACTATCGCCGGTCAGGCTGCGCCTACAGGCTCCACGACCACAGGTGCATGGGTTGATTCTGGTATCACTCAACCGATTTTTATCGCAGTGGGTTCGGGCACGGCGACTTGTAAGGGGAATACCACGTTAGGCAAGGATATCGTTAATGCGGTGGTCGGCAATGGCTCAGCCTCAACGGTCGCCGTGAATGACACGGCCGGCAACACTGTAGTAGCGTGCACGACCGCCGTGGCGGCCTGCGAAACGGATGTGGGTCCGAATGGTACTGTTACGCCGTAATCACAACGACATAGCGGCAGTCTTGGGAGGGCGCGAGGTTTGCGCCCTCTTTTCTTTTTGTCGTTGCGACCCCGTCAAGGTCTTCCGTGGGCGCCCACGACCTCTGGTCCCTTGAACCCTCTTTTCTTGAGATCGACTTCCAGCCAAACGGCGAAGACCTTGACGTCCGCGGGCTTCCCGGTCTCCGCGTGGGCCACCAGGGCCCGCTAGTCTTCGCAGTCCCTATCGCGTGTGGCCGCTACCGCGCGCCTCAGAAGCAAACTCACAATTTCGATGATGATGAGCGTTGATAGGCTGTCCCGAGTATCCCGATGAGATGCATGAAGGGCCTGTAAACCGCGAAGTAAACGCTTTCCTGAGTCCACGCACAGAGCGGCTCGGCGTTCGAGGTCTGCGGGCCCATCGTCGAACGCATTGCGCGCGCCAATAGGGCGCGGCTCAGGGATATTGGCGGTTTCTTTCCCCATGGCGGCCTCGGGGCCGCGCGCTTACGCGGTCGGCCTTTTTTGTCACGCGTATCGGTTAGGTACGTCAAAACGCTGCGCCTCCGACGTGGCCGGATGCTCGCAGAAGTCCGCGGTACGATGCACGCCTGCGCGTAATGTCCATGCATTTCAACTTGTCACGTCCTTCTTGAGAGACCATTCGACATTCTTGCATGAATCGTGCAAGGACATGTCCACAAAGAAAGCCGGTCCCTGCGAACCGGGATACTCAAGGGTGGGGGTCTATGACCTTGAAGGGCGGTAATCCGCGTGCGCACGGATGGGGTGCGGGCTTTACCCTGATCGAGATGATGGTCGTGCTCGCGATCATAAGCGTTCTAGCGGTGATCGCGATCCCCCGGTATGAGAGTTATGCCGGGGTGGCCAGGGCCCAAGACATGGCCAAGAATTTCCATGCCGCGATCAATGCGGCAACCGATGCGATATCAGCCGCCCAGGCCGGGCAATCGACCCTCGTCGCGATGGGAAACACTCAGGGGACGCCCGTGGCCGCGCCGGCATCCGGGCTGCCACCTCTATCTTGAATGCGGGCTTGCCTGATCTCGCCGCCTATGCGACCCCGGGCGGCGCCTCGCCGATCACGTTCGCTTACATAGGGTCGAGCGGGACGACGTTTGGCGCGCCGTCCTATTGCGGTGAAGTGGATGTCGTGGGGGAGGGGCCCAAAGCCCCTCAGACGACCGGGGGCGCTTGGATCAACCCCGGTATCACCCGCTCTATCTATGTGAGCGCGGGGGCGGGTAGTACATGCGGGGCTGATACCGCTCTGGGCCGGGATATCGTGAACGACGTCATCGCAAACGGCTTGAGCGCGCCGCTGCCGATGACGGATGGTACGGGGCACACAGTGAGCGCCTGTCTGCCCACGGCGGCGGCCTGCTATGCCGAGGTGGGCTCGAATGGGGCTGTAACGCCCTGACTGAAAGAATCTTTCGTGGCGCCGTTTATGGCGTGACGCGGACGCCCCTCTGCTTCCTCCACGCCTGGTGCCGGATGGCTTGATAGGCGTTTTGGTCCGGTGGACCGTCGCCTAGCGGCACTTTCCCTTTTCCTGTCCCGATCGTGGTGTTTGCGTTCGCCTGGGGGTCGTGGCAGCGGGCATTGCGTGGGGTATCGCATGGCCATCGATCGCGATTCACGGGTATAGGGGAGTTTTCCTGGATTGCGTCCACTCCTGGGCGTTCGTAGCATGCGGCCCCGTGGGGCGGGGTCTGGTGCCCCGAGAGTCCCGTCTACAAGAAGGCTTGTGATAGACTGCGAGGGCCTAACGTTATGGGTGCGAATATGCTGGACACCTATACGCTCGTCAAGCGTCTGACCCAGGCCGGCGTCCCCGAGGCGCAGGCGGAGGCGCACATGGCCGTGTTTCTGGACATGTCGGAACGGGGCTTTGCCACCAAGGGCGACATCGGGGAGCTCAAGGGTGATATCGCGGAGTTGGGGAAACGAATTGATGATCTCACGGCCCACGTCAGCGGCATGGAGATGCGCCTGATGATTCGGTTGGGTGGGCTCATCGTGACGCTGATGTCCGTGGGCTTCGGGATCCTGGAGTTCACGCACGCGCACTGATCCTGCTGGCAAGGTCGGGCGGGCGGTCCATTGGGGCTCGGGTGGCGCGTCTGACTGGCCTCTCCTGGAGGCGCGCAGAGTCGAGTGGCGCCTGCCATCACGGGATGT
Organism: Pseudomonadota bacterium; assembly: GCA_021816425.1. Taxonomy (GTDB): domain Bacteria; phylum Pseudomonadota; class Gammaproteobacteria; order Acidiferrobacterales; family Acidiferrobacteraceae; genus Acidiferrobacter. Next base: position 2,847 of record JAKAXT010000098.1, read on the forward strand.
CCGCGAGGGCGCCATACCACAAGCCGCATGGTGGCGTGCTCGCCCCGTGATCATCGGAGCTCTTGCCGCTCTCGGATGCCGTCCTTATAAACCCTCTTCTTACCCGTTTTCTCAGTCAGGGACAGGCGCGCGGCCAAGTTCTTGCGCCTGGCGCCGTATCTCCGTATGACGCCCGCCACTTGTGGCATGGCTATCCGTGCTTGGGCTTATCCATCGCTGCGTCAATTACGGCATCGCCCCGCACGACGACGCTTTGGGCGCGGTGGCGAAGGGTGGGTCCGGATATGGCGGCCCGTGGTATTGGTGGCGGCCGGGAATTGCTGCTGCTCTTGGTGGCCATACCCCGCAAGGCCGATGATGACTGCCTGCAGGAGCTGTGCTGGCTCTACGACCGGCGGGACCTCGATGAGGTCCAGCGGGATCTCGCCGCGTGGCTTACGACGTGGTCTACGAAATACCCCAAGCTCACGAACTGGGTCGAGGACCATATCGGCGAGACGCTGACCTTCTATCGGCTCCCCCCGGCCCACCACAACCACCTGAAAAGCACGAACATGCGGGCGCGCTTAAACGAGGAGATCAAGCGCCGGACGCGGGTGGTGCGGATATTCCCTCACGCCGAATCCTGCCTGCGCCTCGTCCGGGCCTTGTGCGTCGAGACCCATGAGGCCCGGCTTGAGGACAATCGCTACCTCGATATGGTGCTGCAAGAACAGAAGAAGGCGTGGCTGCGTCAAGCCGCTTGATGAAACCCTCCACCATGCCCAAAGGGAATTTGCACAACCTGACGGACACAACCCCTGCGCCAAGAGAATTCACTACGGTAAATACCTGGAATCGGAAAGATTAAGTTCTGGTTAGTCTCCCCCGGATATAGAGTGGCCTCGTGGAAAAACGGGCGGCGTGCGTTGGTGCCGCATGACCCCCACGGCGGCAGGCAGCACGCAGAGCCGGGCCTCGCAGGTCGCATCCGTCGACGCAAGACGGGGACGGTCGAGGCTGGCTCAGGGCGGCGGCGCTCACGAACCTATCGGGAGATTTTTCATTATGATCGATCACATTGCGTCACAATTGATGTTGGTCGCGCCCTGGCCGCTTCTGGCGGCGGGCGTGGTCCTGGGGATGACCGCTGACCGCCACCCTCGCGTCATGAGGGCGGCCACGACGCTTGCCGCCTGGTTCGCGCTGGCCTGCGCCCTGCTGGCGGCCGTCGCCTATGTCCTGGGAGCGACAGGATCGGAGACCTACGCGCGCCTCCCTCTTCCCGCGCATCTCGGCGCACTCGCCATCAGCGTCGAGACCGACAGGCTTACGATCATCATGCTGACCCTGGTCGCCTTCGTCGGCATGATCGTGGCGCGCTACTCGAAGACCTATATGGATGGCGATGCGCACGAGGGCCGCTTTCACCGCTGGCTCGCGCTCACTCTCGGATCGTTCCTGACCCTCATCGTCGCCGGCAACGTCTGGGGCTTCTGGGTCTCGTGGCTTTCGACGAGCCTCTGCCTGCACGAGCTCCTGGCTTTCTATCGCGATCGGCCGGGGGCTGTGCTCGCCGCCCGCAAGAAGTATCTGCTCCATAGGATCGCGGATGTGAGTCTCTTCGCGGCCTTCGCGCTCATCGTGCGCACGCTCCATACCGCGCAGTGGGCCGGCATAAGTCACGCGCTCGCCCATGCCCAGGGTCCGCTGCCGGAGGGCTTGGCCGTGGCCGCCGCCCTCATCATCGTGAGCGCCATCCTAAAGAGCGCGCAGTTCCCGTCCCACGGCTGGCTCATACAAGTCATGGAGGCGCCGACCCCGGTATCGGCCTTGCTGCATGCCGGCATCATCTACACCGGGGCGTTCCTGGTGCTGCGCGCAAGCCCGCTCGTGTCGCACATGGCATGGGCCGGCGATGTCCTGGCCGCAGTCGGCCTCGTCTCCATCGTGGTGGCCTCGCTCACCATGATGACCATGACCAACATCAAGGGCGCGCTCGCCTATTCCACATGCGCGCAGATGGGCTTCATGCTGATGGAGTGCGGCCTGGGGCTTTACAGTATTGCGGTCCTGCACATCATCGCGCACTCCGTGTACAAGGCCCATGCCTTCCTCTCTTCGGGGAGCGTCGTGGAACACTTCCGGGCCCCGAAGCTCGTGGTGTCGACCGCCGCGACCGTGGGGCGGGCGCTGCTGGGGCTTGCGATCGCGATCCTGATGGCCCTTGGCGTTGGTGCCGCGTTCGGGGTCGGGTTTGCGCATCAACCGGCGCTTATCGTGATGGCCGTGATCCTGGCCGTGGGCATGACCCAGCTCTTGCTGCAGGCCTTGAACAGCCGTGCGGGCGCGATGGGCGGCCTGCTCGTCCGGATGACGGGTTTGAGCATCCTGGTCTGTCTCGCCTATTTCACGCTTCACATGGGCTTCGTCCGTCTCCTGGGGGCGAGCGTGCCGGCCGATCCGGTGCATATCGGTGTCGCCCAGCAGGTCTTGCTGGCGGTGATCGGCGTGGCGTTCCTGGCCCTGCTCTTCATTCAACAGCTGCTGCCGCGCCTGTCGCAGACGGCCTTGGGGCGTGCCGCCTACGTCCATTTCTATGGCGGTCTCTATGCCGACGCCCTGCTGACCGAGTTCGTTCGCGGGCTTGGGCCCACGCCAGGCGGGGTCGCCGAGCGGCAGCGGATATCCAATGCGAGTTCTTCCCATGAGGTGCAGTCATGAGCGCAATCGCCACCATCGATGTCGAGTTGAAGGGCAGGATAGACAAGGCCTGCGGGCGTATAGCCCCGTTGTGGCCCCTGAAGAGCTTCGTCGCGGTGAACCCCTACTTCGGCCTGGCTGACCAACCGTTCTGGCAGGCCGACGCCACCTTGAAGCGGATCCTGGGTCGCGGATTGACCATGCCCCGCTCGTTTTATCGCGAACGCATGAAGGACGGGCGCATCACGCGCGCGGACCTCGCCGCGGCTCTCTCTGAGTGTGGCAGTTCCTGGGATGTGGCGACCTTGGAGGAGGCCATCGCCGCCAGGACGCCGCCGCCCCAGGCGCCGCTTGCCCTCCTGACCGATGTCCTGGGTGAGCTCGACCGTCAGGAGTGGCCGGGCTTCGTCCTCGAGCGCATCAGTCAATACTGCGCGGCTTATTTCGATGAGGGCCAGGCCTTATGGGGCATGCCCTGGAAGGACAAGGGGCTCTACGAGGGCTGGCGCGCGTTCACGCGCCTGGACAAGAGTCCTCGCGCCGTCGGCCTGCGCGGTATGCGTGAGGCCGCGCGCAGTCTCCCGTCCGCCGCCCGTGACGCCATCGCCTGGGCCCTGCGGGCGCTGGCCGTGCCGGTCGGGGCCATCGACGACTACCTGCACGCCGCGCTCCTGAGCGTCGGCGGGTGGGCCGGCTGGACGCGTTACAAGCGCTGGCAGGCCGAGCTCGCCGGCGGCCGCGACGAAGCCATAGAAGACCTTCTCGCGATCCGCGTCTGCTGGGATGCCTTGCTTTATCAGCTGCGGTTCGACGAGCGCCTGAAGGCCCGCTGGTATCAGGCCATGATCGCGGATGCGAGTATCGCCGCCCGGGCCGAGACGCGGCCGCAAATCAGCCCCAAGGAGGTCGATGCGCTGCTGCAGACCGCCTTCGAGATCGGCTATCAGCGGACGCTTGTGGGATCGCTCGTGGCGGCATCGGCGACGCAACCGCAGGCGGGCCGGCCTCCCGTGCACGCGGTCTTTTGCATCGATGTGCGCTCCGAGATCTTCCGGCGCGCCTTCGAGACCGTGGCTCCCACGGCACGTACGGGGGGGTTCGCGGGCTTCTTCGGGGTGCTCATGGAGTACCTGCCCCTGGGGGCATCGGCCGCCAAGGGGCACCTCCCGATCCTTTTCAATCCGGCCTATCGCGTCTGCGAGCACGTCGCCGATGCGGACGCCAAGCAGACGAGCGCATTGATCGCGAAGCGTCACGGACGGCTGCGCGCCGCCGATGCCTGGAAGACCTTCAAGACCTCGGCCTCGTCGTGTTTCACCTTCGTCGAGGCCGCCGGGCTGCTCTATGCGCCGAAGATGTTCGGTGACAGCATGGGCTGGACGCGCACGGTCCCGCATCCGGACGCCAAGGGCCTGGGTGGCGCCTCGCGTGAACGTCTGGGGCCTAAGCTCGTGAGCACTCATGCCAAGGAGGGTTCCGCCGCAAGCGGCATTCCCGCCGCCGATCGGCCGGGGGCTGCCGAGTTCGCGCTGCGCAACATGGGCCTCGTCTCCGATTTCGCGCGGCTCGTCGTCCTGGTCGGGCACGGCAGCACGACCGTGAACAACCCCCAGGCGACCGCGCTCGACTGCGGGGCCTGCGCCGGCCAGACGGGCGAGGCCAGCGCGCGCATCGCCGTGGCGCTGCTGAACGATCCGCTGACGCGCCGGGGGCTTGCCGAGAAAGGCATCGACATCCCCGCCGACACGGTGTTCGTGGCCGGGCTGCACGATACCACCACCGATGAGGTGACGCTGTTCGATACCGCCGCCATACCGCGCTCGCACGCCGACGATCTGCGGCAATTGCGGGAGTGGTTCGAGGCCGCCGGTCAGGTGACGCGCCTGGAGCGGTCCGCCCTCCTCGGGACCGGGGGACTGCCGGAGGCGCGCGTGACCGCGGATATCAAGCGGCGCACGCGCGACTGGGCGGAAGTGCGGCCCGAATGGGCGCTCGCCAACAACGCCGCCTTCATAGCCGCCCCGCGCGCCCGTACCGCGCGTTGCGATCTCGGCGGGCGGGCCTTTCTCCACGACTATGCCTGGCGCAAGGACGCCGACTTCAAGACGCTGAACCTCATCATGAGTGCGCCCATGGTGGTCGGCAACTGGATCAACATGCAGTACTACGGGTCGGTCGTCGACAACGTCCGCTTCGGCAGCGGCAACAAGGTCTTGCATAACGTGGTCGGCGGCTCGATCGGCGTGCTCGAGGGCAACGGCGGCGACCTGCGGGTGGGGCTCGCCACGCAGTCGCTGCACGACGGCCATCGCTGGATGCATGAGCCGATGCGCCTGAACGTCGTCATCGAGGCCCCGCGGGAGGCCATGGACGCCGTCATCGCCGGCAATGACCTGGTGCGCCATCTCGTCGAAAACGCCTGGTTGCACCTCTTCCAGATCGATGACGACGGCCACATCCATCGCCGCGGATTGGATCGGCAATGGCATAAGGTCGCGCAGGCCTAGGGCGGCTCCTCGGCATCTCGAAAGAAGCGACCATCACAAGCATCGACGCCAACCGGCAGAGGGGCTTGCCCCCTGCCGGCGATCACTGGCGCGACGGGAAGGGCCGGAAGGGGCGGGGCATCCTCCGCAAGCCGGCACGGACGACAACCAACACAAAAACGTGCGAGGAACGATGACACATCAGAGGGGAGCACGGAGGTTCTTGGGCGAGATCCGCGGGGCGTTGTGGCAAGGTGGTGCGGTGATCGCCTGCGCCGCCGCCCTGCTCGGGACGCCGCTTTCGGCGCAGGCGGCGGCCAAGGGGGGAGGCGTCTTCGGGCAGAGTCGGCCCGCCGGTACCGGCGGCATCACCACCA
>JAKAXT010000099.1 GCA_021816425.1 Pseudomonadota bacterium
TTCCGATCTCGCCCGTGCGCGCCCGGCTAAGCGGTCTGCTCATGCCCGTCCATGGCCGCATGGTGGCCTTCGTGCGACTCTCCGGCGTGCATGATCCCCGGGGCGTGGAGGCGGCGATCCGCGCAAGCCATGTCGCGGGGGCGCACTTCGTGGTAGTCAAGCGCGTCGTAGGCGGACTCATGGGGCGCTATCGCGCGGCACTTTTGAGGCATTCGATCGGGGCGGCCTTGCTCATGGCGCTCGTCGTCGCCATCGGATTGCGGTCCTTGCGCGAGGCCTTACGCCTGGTCCTGCCCATGGCGGCGGCGATCCTGACGACGTGCGCGATCCTGGTGTTGACGGGCCCGGGCCTTACGCTTTTGAATCTCGTGGCCTTGCTGCTCATCGCCGGGCTTGGCATGGGCTACGCCCTGTTCCTCGGGGACCACGGGTTGATCGCGCACCGTCGGCCGCTTGCGCCCTGGGTCTGCGCGGCCACGACCATCACGGGCTTTGGCGTCATGGCGTTCGCGTCCGTGGCCATGCTGCGCCAGGTCGGGCTTACCGTGAGCGTGGGCGCATTGCTCGCGCTCGTCTTTACCGCCGCCTGGTCGTCCGGGCGCGAACGTACGGCCGAAGAGGCATGATGGGCATCGATATCGCTATCCACCGCTACACCTTGACGAGCGCCTTCGGGCGCGGTCTCGCGGCGACCCGTGCGGGCCTCATGGGCGGTCGCTCGATGCTTGCGACCCATGTGCTCGAAGATGGCTTTCCGTGCGCGATAGGCCGCGTGCCGGGCATCGAGGACGTGGTCGTGCCAGAGCGCCTCGCGCGGTACGATTGCCGCAATAACCGCTTGGCGCAGCTGGCGCTCGAGACCGATGGTTTCGGGGACGCGGTGGCGGCGGTGATCCGCGAGGTGGGGGCGGGGCGCGTCGGGGTGGTGATCGGCACGAGTACGTCGGGCATCGCCACGACCGAGGCCGCCTATCGGTCGGCGGCGTTTGCCAAGGAGGGGACGCTTGCCGCCGACTTCCCCTACCGGGAGACCCACAACGTCTTTTCGTGCGCGGATTTCGTGCGCCGTTATCTCGGCGCCCAGGGGCCCGCGCTCGTGGTGTCGACGGCCTGCTCGTCGAGCGCCAAGGCCTTTGTCGCGGCGGCGCGCCTGGTGGCCTCCCGGACCTGCCGGGCGGTGATCGTAGGCGGTGTGGACAGCCTCTGCGACACCACGCTCTACGGTTTTCATTCGCTCGGGCTCTTGTCGCGCGGGCATCCGCGGCCATTCAGCGCCGACCGCGATGGCATTGGCATCGGCGAGGCGGCTGGTTTCGCCTTGGTGGGCTCGCCCGAGCTCTTCGGCGCGCGAGGCGGGCTCCACCTCGTGGGGGCGGGTGAGAGCGCCGATGCCTACCACATGACGGCGCCGCACCCCGAGGCGCTCGGGGCGCGCGAGGCGATAGCCGCCGCCTTGCGCGATGCCGCCTGGGGCCCCGGGGACGTGGATTATGTGCATCTGCATGGCACGGGGACCCTTCATAATGATGCCGCCGAGGATCGGGGGCTTGCGCGGCTCGGGTTGGCCACGACGCCTGCCGGGTCGACCAAGGGGGCGGTCGGGCATACCTTGGGGGCGGCCGGGATGTGCGGCGTGGCGTTCGTGGGTCAGGGCATGGACGCGGGCTTCATGCCGGGCACGGCGAATACCTTGGCCCGCGATCCGGCGTTCCATTCTGACCTGTTGCTCGCCGGGCGGCCGGGTGTCATTCGCCGCGCCCTGGTCAATACCTTCGGTTTCGGGGGAAGCAACTGCAGTCTCGCGCTCGAGTGGCGGCCATGACGATTTATGTCGCAGGTTTTGGTGTGCTGGGGCCGGGATTGCCGGACGCCGAGGCGTGCCGTGCGGTCTTGCGCGCCGAAGAGACCTATCAGGCGGGTGCGGTGCGGGTGCCGGTGGCCGAGGGGCTTTCCGCCAACGAGGCGCGCCGTTGTCCGACCACGGCCCGCTATGTCCTGGACGTCGGTCGCCAGGCGTTGCGGGCGGCGGGATGGGACGCGGCGGGTGTGGCGACGGTATTGAGTTCCGGGAGCGGCGATCTCGAGATCCTCGACAAGAACTGCCGGGCCCTGGCCGGGACCCCGGTCGCTCTGTCGCCGACGCTTTTCCATAATTCGGTGCACAACGCCGCCGGCGGATATTGGGGGATCGCGACCGGCTCGCGGGCCGCGACGACCAGCCTGTCGGCCTATGACGACAGTTTCGCGGCGGGTCTGCTCGAGGCCTTGACGACGGTGGCCCCCGGCCGGCCGTGTCTTTTGGTGGCCTATGATCTTCCGCCGCCTGCGGCGCTCGCCTCCGTGCGCAAGGTGTCGGCGCCGTTCGCGGTGGCGCTCGCCTTGTCCATGGAGGCGCCCGAAGGCCCGTGCGCGGGACTTTCCTGGGAATGGGGGCAGGCCTCGGGCGAGGGCGCGTCGCGCATGACTTCGCCGGCGCTTGAGGCCTTGCGCCTCGGCAACCCGGCGGCGCGCAGTCTGCCGCTGCTGCGCGCCTTGTGTGGCCGCAGATCCGAGACCCTGTCGTGGGCCTACCCCGAAGGGGGCGCGCTCACGGTGGCGATCCGTTTCGATGCCTGAGGGCGCAAGCCGATGAGAGGGACTCGAGCACGGACCTTCGGCATCGCCGCGGGACCGTGTCTGCCGGGAGCGGTTTCAAGGCCTCTGCTCGGCGAAGTTTGGGTGGTCCCCGAACGCGCCCCAACGCCTTCGGATGAGGCCGCGGCCTGATCCGCCAAGCCCCTCCTACCGGTGGTGCGGGCGGCCCTTCACGGCATGCCAGAAGGCCAGTCCCCCGGCCTTGGCCGCGTGCCCGATCGCAAGCCCGACATGCTTGGCTTTGTGGCCTACCTCGCGCGCGACGGTGCCCAGGCTATGACCCACGCGTCGCGCGTCGCGGTTGATGTTGGCTGATGCGGGCGGGCTTGCCGCCGCGAATGTCCCGAGAACGACACCAAGGAGCGCAAGCCGGCGCAGCACGTAACCTGCGCCCTTCGGCCGTTGTCTCCGAGAGCTTGATCCGTACGGAATGTGCATAGCGGTCGTAAGGTGAATGATGAGTGCAGCAAAGTGTAGCAGGAATCGGCCGCGGCAAGGATAGGGGGTGGACGGCCGGACCGCGGGGCGCCCGAAGGCCGCTTGTCGGCCCACCGGAGGGGCGCTTATCCTACGGCCTTGAACGCTTGCGGAAAGGCGCCACCGGGTTGTCTTCCGCCATTGGGGTCGCAGGGTCAGGAGGATGATATGTCGGAACCGATCAAGGCCTGGGCGGCGTCCGGGCCCGGCCAGCCGTTTGAACGCTTTTCCTTCGATCCGGGGCCGCTCAGGGCCGACGAGGTGGAGATCCGCGTCGAACACTGCGGGGTCTGCCACTCGGATCTCTCCATGTGGGAAAACGAGTGGGGGAGCTCCGTCTATCCCCTGGTGCCCGGCCACGAGGTGATCGGCCAGGTCGTGGCGCGCGGTCGCGAGGTGCGGGGTCTCGCGGACGGCCAGCGCGTGGGGCTCGGCTGGTTTGCGCGCAGCTGCATGCACTGCAGCCAGTGCCTGCGTGGCGATTTCCATCTCTGCCCGGAGGCCGAGGCCACCATCATCGGACGCCACGGCGGCTTTGCCGAACGCGTGCGCTGCCATTGGGCGTGGGCCATTCCCTTGCCCCAGGCCCTGGCCTCCTCCTCGAGCGGGCCGCTGTTCTGCGGCGGCATAACGGTGTTCAGTCCCCTGATGGAGTTCGACGTGCGCCCGATCGACCGGGTGGGCGTGGTGGGGATCGGGGGGCTCGGCCATCTGGCCCTGAAATACCTGCGCGCCTGGGGTTGCGATGTGACGGCCTTCACCTCGCATACGGCAAAGGCCGCGGATCTGGAGGCGATGGGCGCCCATAGGGTGGTGAGAAGCGGCGATGAGCGCGCGATGGCCGACCTCGCCGGATCCCTGGATCTCGTCATCGTGACCACGAGCGCGGCCCTGGACTGGTCGCGCTTCCTGTCGACGCTTGCGCCGCACGGCCGCCTCCATTTCGTCGGCGCCGTCCTGGAGCCGCTCAACATCCCGGCGTTTGGCCTCATATCGGGGCAAAAGTCGGTATCCGGATCGCCGCTCGGCCGCATCAGCACAATAAAGCATATGCTGAAATTCTCCGAGCGCCACGACATCGCCCCGAGGGTCGAGCACTTCCCCATGAGTCTCGTCAACGACGCGTTTGCCCATCTGCGCTCCGGGAAGGCCCGTTACCGGATCGTACTCGACGCGGATTTTTGAGCGCGCCGTCTCGTATTACTGCGGGGCTCATTCAACAATGGAATTGGACTAAATATAAATGACATTGGACGCATAGAATCCGAAGTCTTGCCCGCCCCCGGGACGAGTGATAATGTAAAACAGGCTCCGCGGAGGGGATCCGCCGGGCGGCTTGCGGGCAGAACAGGGCAGGGCTTCCAGACATGCGCAAAAGGCTTACGCAGCTTTCGAGGCGGGATCTCCTGAACATAGCCGAACTGTCCTATGCGACGGCGAGGACGGAGACCGTCGAGGGCGCGACCGCGTTGTTCCGATCGGTCGATGCGCTGTTGCCGATCCGCGGGGCCGTATGGGCGCTCGCGCGCTGGGATGTGAATGGCGAAATGCACGGCGTGCATAAACTCCTGAACTTCGGCTATCCGCCGGAGTGGCTGGCCTTGTATCGCGAACGCCGCTACGATCGGGTGGACCCGGTTCTTCAAGGGGACCGGTCGGGCCACGGTATCCAACTCTGGTCGCAGGCCTTCCGGAAAGCGCGATCACCGGACGAGCACTCGTTCGTGGACGCGTGCATGGCGTTCGACCTTCGCGAGGGCATGACGGCCTGCGTGGGGGGGACGAAGGGCTTCAGGAGCGCGCTGTCCTTCTGGGGAGGCGACCTCGGGCGCGCCGCGCGCCACCGCATCGTGATCGAGTTTCTTGCGCCGGCGTTTCACGGTCTCTTGGTGAGGCTTGCGGCGGCGGCCCCGGGGGACGGGGCGCGCGAGGCCGAGAGGAACCTGACGCGGCGTGAACGCCAGACGCTTTACTGGGCCGGCTTCGGCAAGACCGCCTGGGAGATCGGCCGCATCGTCGGTATCAGCGAACGCACGGTCATGTTTCATCTCGGCAATGCCATGGAGAAGCTGAACGCGCGTAATCGCGCCCAGGCCATCGCCAAGGCCGCGCAGTGCGGTGTATTGGACCATCCCCCCTGAGCCACTCGCAAAAGGGCGTCGGGTTCGCGTCGGCCTGCCGCTCGAAGAGCGCGCGATCCAGCAGCGCCGCGACCACGGGCGGGCCTTCGCCGAAGCGGTACGGCGGACCCAAGGGAATGCAGGGGAGTCCGCGGTGGCGCAGGTGCCGGAGAAACCTCGACTCGACCACGATATAGAGGAAGCGTACGCCGCGCGCGCGTGACCAGCGATAGATGGCCTTGTAGAGCAGGCTTGCGATCGGCGGGGCGCCCAAGGCCCGTGGCGGTTGCGGGCGGGTGGTGAGGCGCGTGACCTCGACTGTGTCCGGACCCTTGCGCACGCGATAGCCGGGGCGCAGGAGGACGCGGAAGTCGTCTTCGAGCATGAAGGGGCGTCCCGGCGGAATGAGCCGCACGAGCCCCAGGATCTGTCCATCAGTCGCGAATACGCCCAGGGTCGTCGACCCCGGGTCGTAACGGTCCCGTTCGCGCCCGTCCGCGCGCGCGGCCACCCAACCGAGTTTCTGGCAGTAGACGGTGTGCCGGAGCCGGAAGGCCTGCTCGCGCTCTTCGCGGGTTTCGATGATGCGGATCGCGCATCCCGCTTCGCTGAAGGGAGGCATGTCGGTCATTGCGGTTTCCTTCGCCTGGGAGGCGGGAGGAATAGCGCAAATCCGGCGACCGGGTACCTGTCGATTTACGCAGGTTTGGGATCTCCCCATGGGAAAATCCCGGGCGTTATCAGGGGTCTTCGGGGCGTCTTCCCGCAATCGGCGCGGGCGGGGGCGCCTCGGCCGGCGCGAAGCTCAATGGGGTGGCGAGCGCCTCGAGCGAGCGGCCTTCGGCCGCAAATCCCCAGACGAGCTCCACGGCGGCGCCGAGGAGCATGAGGGTGGCGGCCAGGAGATAGCCCCAGAATACGTCCGTGCGGGAGCCCGAGGCGATGAGGACCGCGAACAGGGCGGGGGCCAGGACGCCGCCGGCCGCGGTGCCGAGGGAGTAGAAGAGCGCGATGGCGCGGGCGCGGATCTCCAGCGGGAAGGCCTCACTGACCGTGAGATAAGCGGCGCTTGCCCCGGCCGACGCCAGGAAGAATATCGCGGCCCACGCCAGTGTTTGCGACAAGGCGGTCAGGGCGTTGGCGCGAAAGAGCCAGGCCGCGACGATCATGAGTACCCCCGAGAGGCCATAGGTGGCCGTTATCATGGGGCGGCGTCCGACGGTGTCGAAGAAGCGCGCAAGCACGGCGGCGCCCAGGAAGTTGCTTAGGGTGAACGGGAGCAGATACAGGCCGACGTTCACAGCCGCCACCCGGTCGAAGCGGCTCAGCACGAGGCCGTAGGTGAAGAAGAAGGCGTTATAAAAGAAGGCCTGGGCGAGCATGAGGACGGCCCCCAGCACCGCGCGCCTCGGATAGCGCGCGAAGATGATGCGTGCGGCCGCGAGCAGGCCGTCCTGGCGGGGCGATGCGCGTCCCGCAGGCGTCCGGGCTGCTTGCGCGTGGCCTGCGAGCCTCGTCACCCGCGCATGGCGCTCGATCTCGCTCATGATCCGTTCGGCCTCCTCGGCCTGACCGTGGGCGAGGAGCCAGCGCGGGCTCTCCGGGATCTGGCGGCGCATGACGAGTGCGATCAGGCCAAGCGCGGCGCCAAGCCCGAAGGCTAGGCGCCAGGCTAGGGACGAGGCGATGAGCGAAGACCCGAGGAGGGCCGCGCTCAGGAGGGCGGCCGCCGCCGCGCCCAGCCAGAAGCTGCCGTTTATGAGGATGTCCAGGCGCCCGCGGCGGCTCGCGGGAACGAGCTCCTGGATGGCCGAATTGATGGCGCTGTATTCCCCGCCGATGCCGGCCCCCGTGAGGAAGCGCCAGAACGCGAGGCTCGCAAAGCCCTGCGCGAGCCCGGAGGCGGCGGTCGCCACGATGTAGAGCGCAAGCGTCACCGTAAAGAGGCGCTTGCGCCCGCTGCGATCGGCGAGCGCGCCGAAGAAGAGGCTGCCGAGGACCGCGCCTGCGAGGTAGCTGCTCGCGAGAAGGCCGAGCTCGCGCGTCGAGAGGCCGAGCGTGAAGTGGTGCGCGAGCAAGGGGGCCAGGGAACCGACGAGCGTCACTTCGAGGCCATCGAGGATCCATGTGACGCCAAGCGCGAAGACCAGCCGTCGATGAAAGCCGGACCAGGGGAGGGCGTCCAGGCGGCGCGCGATGTCCCATCCTCGCGCGGCGGGCGATGGTCCGGCCGAAGGTCCGGTCGCTTCGTGTGGCATAACGTCACCTAGGCCCGTGCCGCCCGGCGCGGGATCCGACTCTTTCTTGTAGTATGCCGGATAAGGCCGTCGCGTGCCCTCGGGGCCGCCGGTCCCATCCCCGGGCGCACCCCCGAGGTCGCGCCGGGATCGGGACAAGGGCATGCCTTTGTCGATAGAATGGCGTCATGGATATCTCGGAAAGCGGGCCGCTTCCGCCGCTTGCGGCCTATGTGACGAAGGACGGGTCGGAGATCCGTGAGCTATGGCATCCGGACCATCACGGGGCCGGCGCGATGAGCCTTGCGCAGGCGATCATCCCCGCGGGCGAGTGCACGCGCCTGCATAGGCATGTGCGCGCCGAAGAGATCTATCATGTCTTAAGCGGATCCGGCGTCATGGATCTCGGGGGCCGGCGTTTTGCGGTCCACGCCGGGGACACCGTCCGCATACCGCCGGGGGTGGCGCATCGCGTGCGCGCCTCGGCCGAGGCCCCGCTCACCATCTTGTGCTGTTGCGCACCCCCTTACCGCCATGACGACACGGAAATCCTCTAAGAGGCCGGCCGCACGGCGGCCGCGGCGCGCGCCTGGACGAACGACGTCGCAGATTGTGTGGCTCGCGCTCGTGGTGCTCATCGTGGCGGGCCTCTGCCTCTACCCCCCGTGGAGCGACGTGTGGACGAATTTCGAGGGGTTTCAGATGCACGCGCCGCTCGTCTACGGGTTCGTGTGGGCGCCCCCGCCACCCGTGTTTCCGG
>JAKAXT010000100.1 GCA_021816425.1 Pseudomonadota bacterium
CCCAAGGCGGTATCGTATGAACTGAGTCCGCTCGGACTCGTGCGCGCGCAAGGGGTCTACTATCTCGTAGCCACCGCTTGGGGGTACGAGGACCTGCGCCATTACGCGCTGCACCGCATGTCGCGGGCCCTCATGAACACAGATAAGGTGCGCAGACCCCGGGGCTTCGATCTCGATGCTCATATCGCGGGCGCCGCCTTCGACATACCTTTTGACGAAAACCCGGTAAAACTAGCCTTGCGGGTATCCACGAGCGCTTTGCGATATTTGCGCGAAGCACCCCTGGCGCCCGATCAGGTCATCGTAGAAGGCGAGCCATGGCATGCGGTGCGGGCGCGCGTGACCGACAGTTTTGTCCTGAGGGTGTGGCTCCTCGGGCAGGGCGCGGATGTCCAGGTGGTCAAGCCCTTGAAGTTGCGCCGCTGGATGGCGCAGACCCTGGAGCAGGCACTCGCGCCATATCAGGACGACGGGCGAGGCCAAAGCCCGGAGACTCGAGGGCGCGATCGTCGGCCGGCGGGGAGGCGGCGACCGTAGGGCGATGACCACCACCAGGCGGGGTGCGGCATGATAGGGCGCGCCCTACCGACCTTCGCAAAACAAAGGGTCCAAGCGACGGGTTAGGCCCGTTATTGACCACCTCTTTGCGCGCTCCCCTTTCTAAGCCGCGGCCAGGAGGGGGTCGAGCGGTGGGTTTCCAATCCTCTCGCCACGTCGCTGGCGTAACAATCATGGTATGAGGGCATCATGCAGAGGGGCGTCCGATTCCGCTGTTACCCGACCACCGGGCAGGCCCATATCCCGGCACGCGAGATCGGTAGCCCGCGGTTCATCTCCGACGCCAAGGTGTCCGAAGACCGCCATTCCCGCCGCTTCGCACGGAAATCGCCCCGGCACACCGGGCAGGGCATACCCATCGATCCGCGCTATAGCCAGTTCAGGACCGATCCGGCCCCGTGGCTTGCGGAGGGGCCGTCACAGGTCCCGCGCCATGGCGCGGTGCGGGGGAAGCGGGCCATGAGCCGGTATTTTGCCAACCCGTCCGGACACCCCGCCCTCCGCAAAAGGCGCGGACGGCAATCGGTATGGCCGACATCGGAACTGTTTGCGTTTACGCCGATTCCCGATACCGTATCCCGCCTCGGCGTCACCATAGAACAGTATCGAGTTTGCGAAGGTGGGGCCGGGGGGCTCCGTGGCGCGCGCCTTCATGCTCCTCGCTTTACACCAAGCGTAAACGGGTGGCCAGGACGTAGTTTTCTTGCTCGGATGTCTCGATGGCGCCCGGACGTACGGCGCGAATCCTCTTGAGAGCAGTCGCGGGCGTCATGCCGAGTTCGATCAAAAGGCGGGCTCCGATCATACCAGCCCGTCCGAGCCCACCGCGGCAATGGACCAGGACGTCCTGCCCGGCGCGCAGCAGCTTTCGAAGCGCATCGCCGGCGCTCTCCCAGGCCTCGTCGAATTTCCCGTCGGGTATCGACACGTCCGTAATCGGAAGGTGGAACCACGACATACCCCTGCGACGCACTTCCGGCCCGAGTTCGTTTACGCGCAGATGGGCCAATTCTTCTTCCTTAAGGAGGGTGACGACGGCCGCGGCCCCCCAATCACGGATGGCATCGAGGTCGAGAGTCAGATCACGGGCCCAAGAGCCGGTCTGGGCCTGCGGGTCGTATTTGCCCGGGCAAAAGGTGATGCCAACGCGTCCGAATGTCGGCCCCGCGGATACCGCCGCGATCATCAAGGGGTGTGTGACTGAGGTCTTGGGCATTTATAACCCCCGGTTCTCTTTTGAGGTGCCCCGAACATGGCGGGGCCTGGCGGACAACATCGACAAGCGAAGATCAGGCCTCTCTACGCCGCGCCCGGCTCGCCGGAAACGATCATATCGGGACCGGGCCGGAAGGGGAAGGAGCACGCCGCTTCGGATACGGCGTCCCTGGCCGCACGAGTGCTCGATGATGCGGTTGGGGGGCGCCTGCGTCTTACCGGGGCGGTGGTGGCACGTTCGGCAATGGCGATTGCGACCGACTGTGAGGTGGGGTGCCCCGAACGCGGCGACGGGGCATCTTGCGTATTCGGTGTATGGCGGCCGATCGGGATCGAGCGATCTTGGCTGTCCCTTCCGCGGAGGCTCGTGCGCGACACCTGGAGGCCGAAAGCACGGACCCCGGGCGTAATAAGGCGTTCGGGCGGGCGCGATTCGAGCATGAGCCATCGACGGGGGTTGTGGCGAGAACGTGGGCGCTGGAGAAACCCGGCGACCCCGTGGAGGCGCGCAGGCGCGGGATTGGGTCCGGTGATCAGAGGACCATGCCGCCGGTCGCGCGTATGCGATCCGGGGTTTGCGGATAGGGGTCTGCTCAGTATGGACCCATGGTTTCCATGGCGCGGCCTGCTTTGACGGAGGTCCGGTCTCCGGTGATCAGGCGGGTGCCACGTTTGAATGTGAGGTAGGCCCAAAACCAGCTGAACATGACTGATATGCGGTTGCGTAAACCTACGAGAAGCGCGACATGGATGAGCCCCCACAGCCACCACGCCGGCGCGCCGCTCACATTAAGCCCGTTGAAACTGGCTACTGCGGCTTTGCGGCCGACAGTGGCGAGACTGCCCATGTGACGATACCGAAATGGCGGCGGCGCGGGCCGTCCTCGCAGATTGCTCGAAATGACGCGGGCTACGTAAGCCCCGCCCTGCTTCGCGGCTGGCGCAAGCCCGGGGACGGGCTTGCCGTTCCAGGCGCAGGCGAGCGCGGTGTCGCCGATTACGAACACGTTCGGGAGACCCGCGACCGTGAGGTCCGGTTCGACCTTCACCCGGCCGTTGCGATCCGCCGCGGCTTCGAGCCATTGCGCCGCCGGTGATGCGACCACTCCCGCGGCCCATAATACGGTGCGGGAGGCGAGCCGCTCGCCGTTTACAAGCACGCCGCGGGGGTCGATGTCCTCAACTTTGCTCTCCAGAATGACCTCGACCCCCAGTCGTTCGAGGGAGCGCTGCGCCTTCTCTGACAGGACTTCCGGGAAAGTCGGCAGTATGCGGCTCGCGGACTGGATCAAGATCACGCGTGCGCTCGCCGGATCGAAATGGCGAAACTCCTTTTCCATGCCAAAGCGCACCAGTTCGGCGATATCGCCCGCCAATTCGACCCCTGTCGGCCCGCCTCCCACGATCACGAATGTCAGGAGATCCCGCCGCTCCGTGGGGTCTTCGGCGGATTCGGCATGTTCGAAGGCGGAGAGGATACGACGCCGAATTTCGACGGCATCGTCTATGGTTTTTAATCCCGGCGCGTAAGGCTCCCATTCGTCGCGCCCGAAATAGCTGTGGGACGCGCCCGTGGCAAGCACGAGATAATCGTAAGGCAGACGTTGTCTGCCGATCAACACGGCCTGCCCGGCAGTGTCGACCCCGGTTACCTGGCCTAGCAGGACCTCGGTATTTAAGTGATCGGAGAACAAGCCACGCACGGTGGCCGCGATGTCGGCTGGCGACAATGAGGCCGTGGCCACCTGATACAGCAGGGGCTGGAACAGATGGTAGTTATGCCGGTCGATGAGGGTCACGCGCACCGGGATTTTCGCAAGCCGGGCCGCGCAGGCGAGACCTCCGAAACCCGCGCCGACTATGACGACGCGCGGGGCCCCCTTCGGGGGGAGTGCCTGGGTGTCGTCGATCTTCGATAGCGCCCAGAAAACCCAGCGGTCGAGAGACATATCGCCCGGTCCGTAGAGGGCAAGCAGGGCGAGCGTCATCAGGAAATAGACGTCGGCCGGGCCTGCGGCCCCCGCGATATGTGTCTCGGCTACGGTCGCACCGAGCAGGAGCGCGGCGGGACGGGTAAAGAGGCCGAACGCGACGAGGAGTGCGCCTATCAGGGCAAGCAGAGGCGCCGGCGCGAAATGGACGAGCGACTGCTCCGGGATCAGGACTTTGAGCCCGCTCGGGATCGGCGTTTCCGTGCTGACGGCAAAGAGCGCCAAGGCGAGCCAGAGCCGGATGAACAATTGATAGTGCGGTTTGAGATATCGTGTGACGGCGTGGGCGATCTTGGTGAGGGGCGTGGCGAAGGGGAGGGCCGTATCGCCCAATCCGCGAGCCAGGAGATGATCCACCGACAGAGACCCGGCGCCGCAGATTGCAAACCACCCGAACAGCGTCGCCGAGTAGAGGTTGATATCCAGGGGGACGTAGTTGATCTGGACGACGAGCACGAGAATGAGCATGTAGAGGGCGGCCCAGCGTGTGGCTAACCCCAGAGCGAGCAATATCGGGATGGTCATCTGGATCGCGGCGCCGAGATACGTGGGGCTGAGCGCTTCCACCCACGGCACGGGATACACTGCGTGGGGCAGGTAGGGCGCAAGTCTCAGGCCGAATATCCGAAGTACGCCCGATACAAAAAAGACTTTTGCGAGCCACAGGCGGATCAGGACGTCTACTACAGGGCCTCCTGACCGCTCCAGGAGGCGACAGGCGCCGGCCATGGTCCGCGCCGATCGGGATAGTTGAGCGATGGAGAATATGCGGAAGAAGCGATGTGTGCTGCCCAATCTATCGGCCCGCGCGAGTCGTTGGTTTTCTGTCGAAGTACGGGTCGGATGACCTCAAAAGCGGCGATTCCCTGTTTCCGCCATTAGTGTGTTGAATGGGGCATAAGTTCACGCTATGGGCTGCGCCGGTAAGGCGCATTCCGACCGACCTCCTCGAGCGGCATGGAGGAGGGTAGGAGGTGAATGACGCACGGGTTCCAAGAAATATGTGTTCCCCGAGCTCTGGGCCCAGGCCATGCGGCTCGTAGGATAATGGGGCGCGATGAGCCCTGGGGCAGTCAGGAAACGGGAGCGCCGGTCGAATGGGTGGTTGATCGGGTCCAGGAAAAGCCGTCGGAGAAGGGGGGGCCGCCCACGAAACCGTGGTGACCGCCCCCCGGGCGCGCGATGGAGGCGGACCTGCTCCGTGGAGGCTCGATCACCGACACGCGTTTGGCTTCACGCCCAAGGACGTGGCGATGGTCGCCAAGGCGACGCTCGACGGGATCATCCTCATCCGCGCCGCGATCGCGCCTGAGCGCCGAGACCGCCTAAGTTGCGTGCGCCCCACAAAAACCCTCTTGCAGGTCGAACCGGCGTTCCGGGATCGCCGGCGGCACGGCAGGCCAATGAAGACCGTGGACCTCCGGCCATGCGCTGAGAGACGGGCGTTGCCTACCGCCGGCCACGTGTGTCGTGGGTCTGCGGAGGGGGAGGCGTCGGTCTTCTTCGTGAGGACCGAGCCGGGTTCGGCGCGAGCACGCGCCCTGGATCCCGTCGGCGCCCGCGCCGTGTTGCTCGGGCACGGAATGCCGTGGTTTTCGTATCCCACTCCCGTTTGAGGCCGCGTGTGAACTTTGCCATACTGGCTCGGTCCATTTCGGGCTCGGCGCCGGCCGGCCCGGTAGACCACGCGCAAGAGGCCCGGCAGGCGCTTGTCGGTGTCCTCTTCGGGCGCATTCGGAGACTGGAAAAGACGGTGCGTTCCCCAAGTACGAGCGTTCATCCTCTCAGGCTTTGGGACCCGCGCGACCCGTGCGGGCATTGTCGCCGCGTCTGCGGAAAACCGGTGCGACCCCGCATATGAAAGACGCCACGGGACCGGGGTCGGGGAATTTCTGGGCGGTGGCGTTGGTGGTGGCCCTCGCGGCCTTCATGGAGGTGTTGGATCTTACGATCGTCAATGTATCCCTTTTGCACATCATGGGAAGCATGGCGATCTCTCAGGACGAGGCGATCTGGGTTCTCACGGCCTACACCATGACGAACGCAATCATCCTTCCCTTGAGCGGCTGGTTGGCCACGACGCTCGGGCGCAAGCGCTACTTCATGGGCTGCATAGCCGCTTTCTCGGTGACGTCGCTTTTATGCGGCCTCAGCCCCAACTTTATGATGCTCGTGGCCTTCCGGGCCCTGCAGGGTATTGCCGGTGGCGGACTGCAGCCGAATGCCCAGGCCATTCTGACGGATGCCGCGCCTGCAGCGAAACGCGGCATGGCGTTCGCGGTCTATGGCATGGCGGTGGTCTTCGCGCCGGCGATAGGGCCCACGGTCGGAGGTTGGATCACGGATCACATGGGCTGGCGCTGGATCTTTCTCATCAATGTGCCGGTCGGACTGCTGGTCCTGCCTCTGGTGCAGGCGCTGGTCCACGACCCGGAGCCCTTCGTTCAGGCCCGTAAGGCGCGGCGCGCATCCGCGCCGCGCGCGGATTTCGCAGGCTTTGCGCTTATAACCCTGGGCCTTGGGCTCATGCAGATGGTGCTCGACCGTGGTCAGCGGGATGGCTGGTTTACGTCTCTCCCCATCGTGACCATGACCATCACGGTGGTTTTCGCGCTCACGGTCTTCGTTGTCCGCGAGTGGCGCCGGGCGGATCCGATCGTGGATCTCCGCCTGCTCCGTGATCGCGGCTTCGCCGCCGCCAACGTGCTCATGTTCATGCTTGGCGCCCTGCTTCTCGGCAGCACGGCTCTGCTGCCACTTTTCATGCAGTCACTTCTGGGCTACACCGCGGTCGACGCCGGTCTCGTTCTGTCCCCGGGGGGTCTTGCCATCATGGCCCTGATGCCAGTCGTGGGGCAGCTCGTTTCGCGTCTCGACGCCCGCGTTTTGATCGCGGGCGGCCTCTGTATCAGCGGTTTTTCGACGTTGCTCATGACGCATTTCGACACCCATACGGCCTTTATGACGCTCGTCTGGACCCGCGTACTCCAGGCCGCGGGTCTCGCCTTTCTGTTCATCCCCATCAACACGCTCGCGTTCGCCTCGTTGCCGGTGGCCAAGTCGAGCAACGCCTCCGCGATCATAAATATGTCGCGCAATATCGGCGGCAGTGTCGGGATGTCGATTGCGGCTACAGTCCTTGCGCGACGCGCACAGTATCATCAAAGTCTGCTCGTGCAGCGCATTACGCCCTATAATCCGGATCTGCATATTTATCTCGCCACAATCCAGAGCGCCATCGGCCATTTCGTGCCTATGGCGGGGTTCGCCCACCTCTATGCGACGGTGTTACGTCAGTCGGAAATGCTCGCCTACATAGACGACTTCAAGCTCATGGGGGCTCTCTTTTTCGCCTGTCTGCCGCTTGTGTTCCTGTTTCGGCGCGTAAAGCCCGTGCGGCACGAGGAATGACAGAGGCGCCCGATGGTTCCCATAAGCAGGCTTGCCGCCACATGGAGCGTCTCCGATATGAAGGAGGGCGTTTTCCATTTCGTCGTGGTCCGCGACCCGGAGTGCGCAAAAAGGTGTCTGAACCCCCGGGATCGTGGAGGCCGTTTGATTTAAGGCACGCCACCTCGGCGGTCTGACCAGCGAGTGGCCGATAGTGGTTGGCCTAAGCCGTTGAACGACATTATCTAGACCCCGAAAGCAGGAAATACTCGCTTTGGGTCGTTACCTTCAATCGGGTCCGACAGAAGCGCATCGAGAACGCGCGGGACACCCGGCGCCGCGCCTCGCGCCTCCTCGACGAAGCCCTTGCCGCGATCCGCCGGCGTTGCCCGCCTATACGAGACATCGCATCGCCCATGTCGCCCCGGAGGACATGAACGCCCGGATCCCGCTTCTCGAAGCCTGCGCCCGCGGCTACCGGAATTGTACCCAGCATCTCGTCGTTATTCCCTTTCAGTGCGAGAGGCTTGACCTCGACCCCGCCCGGCGGGCGTCCGTCATGAGCCATTTAGGGCCTACCCGCACAAAACTCGGAAGAGCCCCTTGTCGTAACGCCAGCCAACACGCGAAACAAGCGACAGTGCAGGCCGTCGCAGCCTTTCTCGCCTCGATCGGGGCGATTGGGGCGGCACGGTCGAGCCATATCCGGATTATCGACCGGGCCGTTCTGGGTCTCGTTTGCGAGCGAAAGCCGTGGGTAAGGCCGCGCGTCATTCGAGGTATTCAGGGCATCTTGACAACGGCCTACTCTAGTCCATGATTATCGGTGTCGTAATGATAAAAATATTAGGCTCTTCAGCGGAATTAGTGGGTGTCATTTAGCTCTTGGTGCCGATTAGAAACTGATAGAACCGCCGACACACTGCATCGTAAACCGCATGTTCTTGTTCATCACGCGCATGGCGCCACAGGGGCC
>JAKAXT010000101.1 GCA_021816425.1 Pseudomonadota bacterium
TTCCGATCTCGCATGTTCCCGTCGCCGGATTACACCCCTCGTCGTTCGTGGGCCCCGGATTGGCGATCGCCGGAACGTCATTGTAGTAGATGCGCTGGAAGTCGAAGGCCAGGACCTGGCTTGCCGTCGGCTTGAAGGCAAGGCCTATAACGCCGTTCGCCGGGATGTCGAAGCGCCCGCCACCCGCGAAGAGGCCCGAGTACTTCGAAAACTTGGACATCGTCATGCGCGGCGAGTAGGCGACGCCGAGATTGATGCCCGGCATCAGGCGGAACTGGCCGCCGACTTTGAAGCCGACGCCATTGGAGGTCGACACGCCGTTGCCGCTCAAGGCCTGCGCGTTCGTGGAATAGGCCGCGAAGCCTCCGAGTCCGTCGGCGCTAAAGCTCTGGTGTGCAAAGATCAGGCTAAGGCCGATGGCGTCATGGCGCAAGAACTTGCGGGAGTAGGTCGCCTGCACAAAGAGCTGCGAGAGGTTCACACCGGTCTGGCCCATATAAAACGGACCGCCCGCGCCCGTCGTCGCCCCGGCCGCCGGCGAGTGATAATTCGTGCTCATGCCGCCGTTGCCGTAGATCGCAATACCGACGTAATTGTCGTGACTCAGGCGCTGGCTGTATCCGATATGCGGAATGAGGAAGAAATTCGAGCTGCTACTATGGGTGCCCGGGCTCGGCATGCCTCCAACAGGGGCACCCGACCAGTAGCTACGATACGGCCAAAATCCCGCCACACCCAGATCCACGCGACTGCCCACGAAGGCGATGCCCGCGGGATTGGTCGCCTGGATCATGCTGTCTTGGGGAAGGGCGGCGGTGGCGCCGGCCATGCCGTCACTGATAGAGCTGTATCCGAGCTGGAAGTAACCAGCGGTGGTTGCAAGAGCGGTAGCGGGTAGGGCGATGGCGGCCGCGATGGCCGTAGCCAGCGTCCACTTCTTAGTGCTCACCATGATGTCCTCCTATTGGACATAAACCACGAAGGGCGGCACGCATGCCGCGTCGTTCGCGTCCACTTGTGTTTTTCTCGTTAGAATCGTTTTTTGTGGAACCCCGGACGTGAACGGACTCCTCAATATTCCCTAAGCGTCATCTTCCTGTCAATATGCACGACGGGTGCAATGACGAGCCCCTCACCCCCGTACATTGGGCCGTCATAAGCCAAACTTTATGGAAGACTCCATACAACATTAGGAGAAACTAATATGCGTCTCCGAACCTCCCTCTTGCCCGCGGCGCTGATCGCGGTCGCCGGAATGGGTGCCGCACACGCATCGGGCTTTGCTCTTGCAGAGATGTCGATCACGGGATTGAGCGAGGCAGACGCCCTGGTCGCCAACACCGCAAGCATGGGTGCGCTGGCCTATAATCCCGCGGCCATGGCCTTTCACAAGGGCGGATACGATCTTGGACTTCTCGGAATAAACGTCCACACGCAGGTGACGCCGACGGGCGGCGCCGGGACCTTCGTCGCGACCACCCCGCATTGGCAGACACTGCCCAATCTCTTCTGGGCGGACAAGATCGCGCCGCACACACGCTTTGGCTTCGGTATAAACGAACCTTATGGCCTTCAGATCGCATGGCCCGCGCAAACATTTCCTGCGCTCGCGCAAGGACCGGCATCGGCGCTTGCGCCCACCTACACCCAGTTGCGCCTCTTCGACGTGACGCCGAGCTTCTCGTATCGCTTCGGCCATGTCGCCGTGGATGTGGGGGCCGACTACTACAACGCGCACCGGGTGGCTCTCGGGACGCCGACGGCCACCGTCAGCGGATCGGGCGATCAGGTCGGCGCGCATGTGGGGGCGTTGGGGCAATGGGGCGCGGTAAGCGTCGGCGCCAACTATCGCTCGGCGGTCAATGTGCCGCTCGATGGGACGCTCGGGTCGCCTGCAGGCACGGTCCCCGTGAATGCCTCCCTGCATCTGCCGTGGCAATTCGCGCTTGGTGTGCGCGATGCGCTGACCACGAAGCTCGGGGTCGAGTTCGACTTCAACCGCACGGGCTGGAGCCGCTTCAGCAGCATCGTGGTCAACGCCGCGCCGCCACTGGGCGGGGCCACCCTGCTCACGAGCACCTATGACTGGCGCTCCTCGAACGCCTACCGGCTGGGCCTGCATTACGCCCTGAGCCGCGACGTCAAGCTCAGGGCGGGCTATGCCTATGACGTCACGGGCGCAACCAACGCGGGCTTCTCGGCGCGCGTGCCGGACGCGAATCGCCAGGAATTCAGTTTCGGCGCGAACCAGAGGTTGGGGGCATGGAGCTTGAGCGCCGGCTATATGTACGTGCTCTTCAATACGCGCACCTACACGTCGAATCGCACCCTGAGCGGCACAGACCCGAACGGCACGAGCGCCTACGACGGGACCTACAAGACCCACGCGCAACTTTTCGGGATCAGTATCGGCCGGCGCTTCTCCTGATCGGAGCCGACCGCCCATGAAAGGCCGGGGGGATCGGACCCCCCGGCCTCCCATGGCGCCGCCAGGGCCTTACAAGGTCCCGATATCTTCGCCGGCCATCTGCCGCTTCACGATCTCGACGTCGCGACGATTCAAGGCGAAGGGGAAGGAGCGGATGTCGGAGGGGCTTGAATCGCCATACGGACGATTGCAGGCCGAGATCTCCTCATCATCCTTGCCAGGGCAACCCGACGTCTGAAAGGGTTTGCCCGAGGCAATGAGCTCGGCCAGATCGGCCTCGCTCATGCCAAAGTCCGTCACCCGGCCCTCGTCATCGAAACGCATGTCGCGGATGTTGCCGCCCGCGTAGTCGATGATGAAGCGCGCGAGCTGCACGCGCCGCCATTGGTCCTTGGGCACGGGCGCCCAATCCTCCATGAGCGAGCCGCGTTCCGGGAAGAACGCGAACATATGGTTGTGTCCGCCCATATCCGTGATCTTCTGGACCACCTCCAGAATCTCGCGTTCGGTCTCGCCCATGCCGCATATGAGGTGCGCGCCAAACTTCTCGGGCCCGAAGACCTCGGCCGCCCATTCCAGGGCCTGCCAGTACTTCGCCCATTTGTGCGGGCTGTCGACCGCCTTGCCGCGGGTCCGATCGAAGATCTCCGGAGTCACGGCGTCCAGGGCGATGGTGAAGATGTCGGCGCCGGCGTCGCGCAAGGCGATGAGATCCGCCTTCTCCATGGTCGTCGGATTCGACAAGATCGAGACCGGGACGTGCGGCACGGCGGCAACCCAGCGCTTCAACAAAGTCATGGTGTCGTGATCGGACTCGGGATGCGTGATCATCGAAATGCACATGCGCTGGAACTGCGACTTGTCGCTGCCCGCCTGCATGCGCTCGATCACCTCGTCGTAACGCACCGCCGGCCAGTCGACGCGAATGAAATTCCTGTCGGCGTAATCGCGGGCCTCCTCGCGATGGCGGGCGAGACCGCAGTACGCGCAGTTCGCACGGCATCCTTCCGAGTAGGTCACGAGGAGATTCAGGCAATGCGTGCAACCGGTCCTGTGCATCTGGCCGGGGATGAGCCCGAGCGTGATGGCGGCCGCCGTCGACATCTGCACATACTCCGGCGACCGCATGTCCGGGGTCTTCACATGATAATTCGGCCGGTAGAACGTAATCGGCGTAACGGAGTCGGCGGTAGCGCTCATCGTAGGTCTCCTCAGAAAAACTTAAGGTGCAAAGTATTCACGAAACGCGATCCAGCCCCGCTTGTGGGTCGCGTCCAGATGGGCCTCCGGCGTGTGCCAGCGCTCCATCAACCACTCCCGGCGCGCCACGGCGCGCGCGAGACTCTCGGCAAACTCGTCTTGCATATCTTCCGCATACCCATCCAGGGCCCCTGCATCGCCTGCCAAGAACGCCGCCGCCGCAAGCCCGGCACGCTCGCCCGACACCACGGCGCTCGCGATCCCGGCGCCCGTGATCGGGTGGGTGAGGCCCGCAGCGTCGCCCACGAACAGGATGTCTTCGTGGACCAGGGAGGCGCGCAGGCCTCCGACCGGAATGCTGCCGCCCGTGCGTCCGAGAATCTCTGCGCCGACGACCCCCTCTTGGGCGAGCACCGCGCAGAGGCGCTCGAGTGGCGCCTTGAGATCCGCGGCCAGATGCCGATCCGCCCCGAGCCCGACATTGGCCACGGGCCCGCGCGGAAACAGCCAACCATAGCCGCCCGGAAACTCATCGGACAGCCAGATATCCGTGTCCGCGTAGGGGCGGCACAAGGGCACCTGGTATTGCCGCGTCTCCACCGTCTTCAGCGGCGCCAATCCGATGCTGCGCGCAACCGCCGAATGTGGTCCGTCGGCCGCGATCAGGACCTTGTAGCCGGCCCTTTCGACACCACCCTCGGGGGCTCGCAGGATCGCCACGCGCTCGTCGGGCAGGACCGCCTTCAGCACCGTCTGGACACGAAGCAGTGCGCCGGCCTTCGAGGCGTCGGCGGCAAGCGCCTGGTCGAAGGCCGCGCGGTCCACCATGAGCCCCGGGAAATCCGAATGCTCGCACGTCCCCGAAGGCAGAACGCTGCGCATGCCGCTGATCCTCTGCACGAGCGCGGGCTTCGCGTAGCGACCCATGGTCAAGGGCACGAATTCCGCGCACTGCACAGGCTCGCCCACCGCGCGCCGCTTGTCGACCGCGAGCACCGAGAGTCCGGCCCGCGCCGCGGCAAGCGCCGCTGACGCGCCGCCCGGGCCAAGCCCGACCACCAGGACGTCAAACGCCGACGCGTTCATGATCCTCGGGCGCGAGCGTCCGGAGAGCCTCGTGCAGCACGCCCACAGATCATCGGGAGTCAGCAGCAGCATGTCGACCTTACGGCTTGCGAAAAATCCCGCGACCGTCTCATCGATTCGCTCCAAGGCCAGATCCCGCAAGGCGGCCTCGAGATCGACGATCGTGCGGCGCGGATCGATGAAAAAATCGCCGGTGATGAAAACCTGCTTTAGGCGCCCACGCACCGTGTCCACCGTCGCCATCACGCGCACGAGTCCACCCGCCGTCTTGCGCATCGCGCTCGCGGTCGCCACGTCGAGGCTCGGCCGATCGGTCTCGAAGACCCAGTCGTCGCTTGCCATCTCGACCTTATAGGTCTCGTAGAGTCCGCGCTCCGCGGCGCTCAAGTCGCCCTCCTCGAATGTCGCCCCCAGACCTTCCTCGAAGGACCGCACGAGCGCCGCCTGCACCGACGAGACGGTCGGGGTATCGTCCCCCAGCAAGGCACGCAATGTCGTTATCCGCTCCCGCGCCGAGGCGATCGCCTTGTCCGAAAGCTTCTCGCGGGGGATGCGCAAGACCCGCAGCATGCGCTCGATATCGAAATCGATCAGCACCGTGCCTTGATAGAGCAAGGCCTCGCCATCGAAGGCCCCGCCGGTCCCGCCGATCTTGCGCCCATGAACCTCGATGTCGTTGCGCGGACGAAATGCCGCCTCCACGCCGAGCGCCTGAAGTCCGCGAACCGCCATGCCGCACGCTGCGCGCGCGATCTCCAGCATGTCGGCGGTTGCGAACGTCCGGCGGTCGACGAAAAGCTCCCACCCGATCTGACCCTGGTCACAGTAAAGCGCGCCGCCACCTGTTATGCGCCGCGACACCGCGATGTCCTCGCTGCGGCAGTAATCGAGATCCAGCTCCTGGGACGCGCTTTGATGGAAACCGATGAGCGCAGAGGGCTTGAACCGCAGAAAACGCAAAGTGTTGGGCGCGCCCGCCTGGCAGGACTCGAGCAGGACGCGGTCGAGCGCCATGTTCTCGGACGCGGGACGCACGCCCGTGTCGAGGAGGCGCCAAGGCCGGCTCATGCGCCGCAGCAACCCGACCGGCCTTCGCCTCCGACCACCTTGACCCGGCCGAAGACCGCTTGCCGCTTCTGAGCCTCGCGCCGCTCGCGCTCCTGCCGCACGATCTCCGCAAGGTCGATCTCCAGGCCCGCGTCGGCATCATCCATGGCCATGACCTCGTCACCCACCGCAATCGAGCAGCACGCCGGCGTTACGCGCACCCGGCGGTCGAGACGGGCGGCGAGCTCCACCATGCCATCGCTCGGATGCGCCATCCCATCGACCCCGGCCATGACCGCATAGGCGTCGATGAGGCGCTTCACCGAACCGGCAGGCCGCGCGCAGCCGAGCAACAACGGGGTGTCCGGCAGGGCCTCGCGGGCATCGCCGAAGAACTGTCCCACCTCGTGGCCATCGGGTATGGCAAACGGCCGCGACTCGCTTGCGTAGGTGGGCATGACCACCACGAGCACGAGCGCCGCGGGCTTATGGCGCGCGACCATCTCGAGCGCGTTCCACTCGCCGAGCAACTGCCCGTAATGAAGCCCCACCACGATGTGAGGCACCACCTTCATGGGGGTCGCGGTCAAGGCCTCGAGCGCGCGCTCGAAGTCATCGACCGAGCGCCGCAAATGGTAGACCTGGGTAATGGTGTCTTGCGCGCCGATCACGTCCATCATGGCCGCGTCGATCCCGGCATCCGCCATGCGCGCGGCTATGGTCGCATCGACCAAGGCGGTGTGCATCGCGATCCGAAATTGGGGAAACTCGTCCTTGATGCGCCGGATGGTGGAATAGTAGGCGTCGTACTCGACCTCGTTGCGGTGGTTCGAGCCCCCCGTCAACAACATCCCGCCCGCCCCTTGGGCGACGATCTCATTGACCGTCCGCCACAGGTCCTCCGGCGTCCGCGCCGGAATCATGGGCTCGAGGATCTTGGCCTTGCAGTGATCGCAATTGAGCTTGCAATCGCCGCCTGTGATCGAGACCGCGGGCCACGCGCTGCGCCCGCAGCCCTTGATCTCGCTGCTCGCGTAGCTCTTGAAGGTCGGCGTGTAGAAGTTGATCCCGGGGAGGGCCCTGTCCGGCGCCGCCAGGCGCTCGACAAGGCTCTCATCGAACACCACGTCTTCCAGCGGTTCGACCGCCTCGAGGATTTCCGACCACGCGCTCATGGGACCCCTTCGTAAACGCAAAAGGCGCGATAAGCTCGCGCCTTCAGCCCTAGCAACCCTTGAAGCCTTCGCTGTCCATCTTGGCTTCGAAGGCCTTCACGGCGTCGCCACCCGCCTTCAACGACGTGGACTCGCCATCCCAGTCCGCGGGCTTCATCTTCACGATCCAGCCCTCGCCATAGGGGTCCTTGTTGATAAGGCCGGGCTTGCTCGCCACCGCATCGTTCACGGCCACCACCGAGCCTGTCACCGGTGTCTTCACGGGTCCCACCCACTTGCCCGACTCGACCGTCGCGCAGGACTTGTCCTTGGCGATATCCTTGCCGGCCTTCTTGGGCGTATAGGCGACGATTTCGCCAGCCAACGAACACGCGTAGGCCGTGAGCCCCACGGTGACGGTGCCATCGGCTTCGCGTCGGGCCCAGACGTTGTTATCGACGTTGTAACTCAAGTCTTCCGGAATATTACAGCCGCGTACCGAAGCCATTCAGCAAAGCCTCCCGTGTCGTCAGAAATGACCCGCATAGATACTGCCAATGCGGGACAGGTTTCAATCCCTACTATGTCCGATCTTAGAAACGCCTAGAAAAACAACACCTTGTCGCAGGACAATATCAAGTCTGCCAGCGTACCGCCACTGGAGCACTCGTCGACCTCATCGATAATATCCGCTTTCTCGTCGATTTTATAGCCCGGCAAGGCCGGCAGACAGAGGTGCAGCTTCACCCCCGCCGACTTGGCGTCGTGAATAAATTCGATGACGCGCTTGCCGCCTTCCATGGCGACTAAATTCTCCGCCACACCCTTTTTCACGAGGTTTACGCCTTCCATGGTGAAGAAGATGCGCACGTCCGCATCCATGGACGCCAGAATCGCGCCGAGATAGAAGGGGGTCGCACAGCGTTGCGGCGTCGACGGCCCGCTCGTCATGACGATGAGGACCGACTTTTCGTCATGGTCG
>JAKAXT010000102.1 GCA_021816425.1 Pseudomonadota bacterium
CGCCCCCGGCCGCGCCACTTATGGTCGTGATCCCCCCCGTGCCCGCCGGCCGGCTTTGCCCGAACAGGCCTCCCCCTTTGGCCGCCGCCTGCGCGGCCAGCGGCATTCCGAGCAGGGTGGCGGCGCAGCCTATCGCAACACCAGCTTGCCACAGCGCCCCGCGGATCTCGCCAAAGAACCTCTGTACTCCCCTCTGATTTATCATCGTTCCTCGCGCGTTTTTTGTGTTGGTTGTCGTCCGTACCGGTGGGCGGAGGATGCACCGTCCCCCGCTCCTTCCGGCCCTTCCCGTCGCACCAGTGATCGCCGGCAGGGGGGCCCGCCCCGCTGCCGGTTTCCGTCAATTGTTAGTGATGATCCTTAAGGATGCCGAAGAGGCACCCTAGGTCTGCGAGACCGAGCGCCATTGCCGGTCCAGTCCGCGACGATGGATGTGCCCTTCGTCATCGATCCGGAAGAGGTGCAGCCACGCATTTTCGACGAGATGGCGCACCAGGTCATTGCCGGCAATGACGGCATCAATGGCCTCTTGCGGAGCCTCTACGACGACATTCAAGCGCATTGGCTCATGCATCCAGCGGTGACCGTCATGCAGCGATTGCATGGCGAGACCAACGCGCAGGTCGCCGCCGTTGCCCTCGAGCACGCCTATGGACCCGCCGACCACGTTGTGCAGGACCTTGTTGCCGCTACCGAAACGGGCGTTGTCGACGACCGACCCGTAGTACTGCATATTGATCCAGTTGCCGACCACCATGGGCGCGCTCATGATGAGGTTTAGTGTCTTGAAGTCGACATCCTTGCGCCATGCATAGTCATGAAGAAAGGCTCGTCCGCCAAGATCGCAGTGCGCGGTGCGGGCGCGTGGCGCCACTATGAAGGCCGCGTTGTTGGCGAGCGCCCACTCGGGCCGCACCTCCGCCCAGTCGCGCGTGCGCCGCTTGATATCCGCGGTCACGCGCGCCTCCGGCAGCCCCCCGATCCCGAGGAACGCGGAACGCTCCATGCGCGTGAGCTGGCCCGCGGCTTCAAACCACTCGCGCAATTGCCGCAGGTCTTCCGCGTGCGAGTGCGGCATGGAGGCCGTATCGAATAACGCCACCTCATCGGTCGTCGTATCGTGCAGACCAGCCATAAAAAACGTATCATCGGGGATGTTGATGCCTTTTTCGGCAAGCCCCCGGCGCGTCACTGGATCATTCAGCAGCGCCACCGCGATACGCGCGCTCGCCTCGCCCGTCTGGCCGGCGCAGGCCCCGCAATCGAGCGCCGTGGCTTGAGGGTTGTTCACTGTCGTGCTGCCGTGCCCGACCAAGACCACGAGCCGCGCGAAATCCGCGGTGAGTCCCATGTTGCGTAAGGCGAACTCGGCAGCCCCCGGCCGATCGGCGGCAGAAATCCCACTCACTGCGGAGCCCCCCTCGCTATGATCGCTCGCGAGCTTCGGCCCCAGGCGTTCACGCGAGGCGCCATCCAGACCTTTGGTATCCGGATGTGAGACCGTGCGCGTCCAGCCCATGCTGTCGCCGAACATCTTCGGGGCATAAAGCAGGCCCGCAGCCTCGACGAAGGAAAAGCACGACGAGGCCGAGGTCTTGAAGGTCTTCCAGGCGTCGGCCGCGCGCAACCGTCCGTGGCGCTTGGCGATAAGGGCCTTGGTGTGCTCCGGATCCGCGTCGGCAACATGCTCACATATGTGATAGGCCGGGTTGAAAAGGATCGGGAGGTGCCCCTTGGCGGCCTGGGCCCCCAGCGGCAGGTAGTCCATGAGTACCCCGAAGAATCCGGCAAATCCGCCTGTGCGCGCGGTAGGGGCCACGGTCTCGAAGGCGCGCCGAAAGATCTCGGAGCGCACATCGATGCAAAAGACCGCATGCACGGGAGGCCGGCCCTTGTGCGGCTCTGCTGTCGGCGCCGCCGTGAGCGAGCTCACGAGCTTGCGCTGATACCCGATCTCGAAGGCCGTCTGCAGCAGGGCATCGACCTCCTTGGGGGTGATCTGCGGCCGCGTCTCGGCCCGGGCGGCGTCACTCGCATCCGCGATCATGGCCTGATACCAGCGGGTCTTCAGGCGTTCATCGAACCGTAGCTGATAAAGCAAGGCGTCCCAGCAGACCCGTATGGCGAGAAGGTCTTCTATCGCCTCGTCGTGACCGCCGGCGAGCTCAGCCTGCCAACGCTTATAGCGCGCCCATCCAGCCCACCCGCCGACACTCAAAAGTGCGGCGTGCAGGTAGTCGTCGATGGCCCCCACCGGCACGGCCAGCGCCCGCAAGGCCCAGGCGATGGCGTCGTGGGCGGTAGACGGGAGACTTGCCGCAGCCTCGCGCATCCCGGGCAGGCCGACAGCGCGCGGACTCTTATCCAGCCGCGTGAACGCGCGCCAGCCCTCATAAAGCGCCTTGTCCTTCCAGGGCATCCCCCACAAGGCCTGGCCCTCGTCGAAATAAGCCGCACAGTACTGGCTGATGCGCTCGAGAACGAAGCCCGGCCACTCCTGACGATCGAGTTCGCCCAGAACATCGGTCAACAGGGCAAGCGACGC
Source organism: Pseudomonadota bacterium (assembly GCA_021816425.1). GTDB lineage: Bacteria > Pseudomonadota > Gammaproteobacteria > Acidiferrobacterales > Acidiferrobacteraceae > Acidiferrobacter. The sequence goes on from JAKAXT010000102.1 coordinate 2,546, forward strand.
CCGGGGCGGCGGCGTCTTGGAAGCGATTGCCTCCTCAAGGGTCGCAACGTCCCATGGGCTGCCGCACTCGGTGAGGGCCGCGGCGAGATCGGCGCGCGTTATGCGCCCGTCCTGGAGGCGTTCCCGGTAGTACGACCGAGACATGGTCAATCCGCGACCCACGATCCGCTTCAAGGTGGCATCGGCCTGCCAGAACGGTTGGTCGGCAAGACCGAAGTAGGGGTTGACCGCGACGAAACTTTTGAGCGGCCATAACGGGGCTATCCGCCCGCAAGCCTTGTCTATCCTACCCTTCAGTTCGACGTCGAGTGTGGCAATTGCGCTCATGGCTGCACCTCATGGGAAGATTTCGCACCAAATATCCGCCGCCGCTCGGCGACTCCGCCTGGCGTGGGTCCGAGCCCGCGAACGAACTCGGTCAACAGCGCATCGGCATAGAGACCACCATAAAAATGGACGTAGGCGGCACGCCAGAAGGCGGTCTGCGCGAGCCGCGGGAGCAGTTGCTGGATAAAGAGCAGGGCCAGGAACGCTGCGCCGATCACGCTCAGTAAGGCCTCCTGAGCGACACTGACGTGCACGGGGTCAGCGGGCACGCTCGCCCCCAGGAGATGGACGAAACCCACGTGGAGCCCGAAGTACGAGAAAGAGACCAGGGCGCTCAAACCTATCATTCGGACCAGCAGGCCGCCCATGGCGCCGCCGCGGGTGTTCAAGGCCTGCAGCAAGAGCTGGGTCATGCCCACGGCCAGGATCACGGCCATGACGATGAGAGCCGGTTCACGCACAAACCCGACCCCGAACGCGGCACCGACACCGAGAGTCATCAGGGTGGCGATCACGAGCCCCAGTAGCGCCCGCCCCACGGTCGCGGCAGCCGACACGGCAACCTTCGGAGCCCGGAAGTGCTCCACGACGCTCCCCGACGACAGGAAGGCATGGGCCTTGTACACGGAGTGCGCGATGATGTGCAGGACTGCAATGCTGTAAAGCCCCAGGCCGCACTCCATCAGCATGAAGCCCATCTGCGCGCATGTGGAATAGGCGAGTGCACCCTTGATATTAGTCATGGTCATCATGGTGAGCGAGGCCACCACGATGGAGACTAGGCCGACCGAGGCCAGGATGTCGCCGGCCCATCCGATGTGCGACACGAGTGGACTTGCGCGCAGGATCAGGAACGCGCCTGTGTAGATGATGCCGGCATGCAGCAAGGCCGATACCGGAGTCGGCGCCTCCATGACTTGTATGAGCCAGCCATGAGAGGGGAACTGCGCGCTCTTTAGGATGGCGCTCACGACGATGAGGGCGGCCGCGACCGCCAAGCCCTCCGGCAGCGGGCCCGAGACATGCGCGAGGGCGTGGCTGATGCCAGCCCACTGCGCCGTATGGAGTGCGCGCACGATGAGCGCGAAGGCCGCGAAGAGACTCACATCCGCGATCCTATGGAGCAGATACTTCTTGCGGGCGGCAAGCACAGCACCCGGCCTGTCGCGATAGAAGGCCAGGAGTTCGTGCAGACAGAGACTCGTCGCAAGCCACGAGACCCAGAAGCCCCACACGTTGCCGGCGACGATCAGGGTCAGGAACGACCCGAGCGTGAGCGCAAGCCAGCGGTGGAAGCGGCCCTCGCGTGCATCGCCATCCATGTAGGTCTTCGAGTAGCGCGCCACGATCATACCGACGAAGGCGACCAGCGTCAGCATGATGATCGTTAGCCTGTCGGTCTCGACGCTGATGGCGAGTGCGCCGAGATGCGCGGGAAGAGGGAGCTGTGCATAGGTCTCCGATCCTGTTGCCCCCAGGACATAGGCGGCGGCCGCCAGGATGGCGCAGGCGAGCGCGAACCAAGCGGCGAGCGTCGTAGCCGCCCGCATAAGGCGAGGGCGGCGGTCGGCAGTCATCCCTAAAACCACGCCCGCCGCCAAGAGAGGCCAGGGCGCGACCAACATAAGTCGTGACGCAATATGATCGATCATAACGAAGAATCTCCCGATAGGTTCGTGAGCGCCGCCACTCAAAGCCGGCCCCGACCGCCCCGCCTTCCGTCGACGGACACGGCCCGCGAGGCCCGGCTCTGCATGCTGCCTGCCGCCACGGGCGTCTTACGGCATCTCCGCGCGTCGCCCGTTTTTCCACGTGGCCACTCTATATCCAGGGGAGACTAACCAGAACTTAATCTTTCCGATTCTAGGTATTTACCGTAGTGAATTCTCTTGGCGCAGGCCAAGACCTGATCTCCGGGCCCGCCGCGCATCGCGCCCGCTGCAAGGCGCCAGGCGACAGGCGACAGGCGACAGGCAGGCGTACTGGAATCCGGTGGTAATGTCCCGCGAGAACCGGGGGGTCGGTGTGACGGGCGGGTGGTCATCGGGGGCCCCGGTCTTGCGGCGTGCGCGGGTGGGCACGAAGGGCACACTTGGGATGCCACGATCGACCTGCTTTGGCCGATCGGGCATGCCGCACCATCAGGGAGCGCGTCACCTTCCCCAGCGCGACACCAGAAGCCACGTACGGGCGGTGGCTCCCATGGGGTCCGCCGCGACAGGGCACTCCGGCAGTGTACCGTTTTGCCCGCCACCCGGCGGGCCCTCCACCGATCGCCCCTATCAAGGGGCGGATACTAACGCCGATAGTGGGCCCTGACACCTTGATGATCGGCGAATCACAGGTGGGAGGCATCCATTGGACGCCAAGAAAGGGTTGCGAAAATCCGGTTGGGCGAGACATCGAAGCGTCACTGGAATGTGCCAATGCTGGGTCGCATCTCGTGGCTGCTCAGATTCGTCCCTGGAATGTTCCATTTCAGGATCCCGGCGAAGACCTGTGCTTCGGTAGAAACTTATCCCAGTAGTCGTGCGAGCTCATGGGATTGCCCGGCGAATTTCCGCGGATTGCTCTTGCGCAGACCCTCAAGGTTTTGCAGCTTCCAGCGCGGACCAGGAAGGCGTTCAAGATGCGGTATGCCAGGCAGCTTCCAGTGGGGTGTGGCCGCGACCAACGATGCAGAAATTGGCGTTCATCAGCGGTTAGCTCATGCTGTAGAGCGCGCGCCATCCGCTCTCGCGCTTCCAGAAGCGCCTCGAGTTCGACGGGTTCTGCGGTCATTCCCGCAAAGCTGTGCTCGAACTCCTGACGGACATCGCGCAACCTCGGAAACAGCACCTCATGCACCGGGCGGTTATGGCTCGCGAGATAGATAACGAAAGCGCGGCGAATGCAGGCCGTTATGCCTCCGTTCGCAAAAAGCTGGAGCACGTCGAACAAGTCGCGGGGATGCTGCCGGTCCATCGCTGCGACCAGCTTGCCGCCATACAGATCATGAAGTCTCCCCCCACCAAACCCCTACGGGCGTGTGGTGGGGGTGTCTTCCAGGGTCTGCGATCCGCGCGCAGTGATGTCGCCATCACCCCGTCTTACCGTGATCTCACCCGGCGTGGAGGACGCCTCGGTCCTCGGTTCGGAGCCTTCCGCCCCTACCGTGATTCGTGTGATCCGACAGCGCTTGGGAGTCGGCGGCACAGAGGTGCCATCAAGCACCGCACGCACGCCACGCCAGGCCAAGACCTGGGCGGCGTTGTGATCGGCGTGGGCGGCATGCCCGCAGCGTGAACAGACAAACCGGGCTTGAGAGACCCGGTTGCCTTGGTGAACATGCCCGCACTGGGCACATTCCTGCGAGGAGTAAGCGGCAGGCACCGTAATGAGCAATTTCCCGAGTCGTCGGGCCTTGTACTGCAAATCCGTTTTGGTTGAGCCCCAGGCCGAGGCCAGGATCGCTTTATTGAGGCCCGATTGGGCGGCCGCCCCATTTTTGAGCCAACGGCCGTGTTCGTCTTGTTTCGGTTTCGCCCGGGCGGTCATGTTCGGGACCTTGAGCGCCTCGAACACATACAGTTTGTAGCGCGGATCGACCGCTAATGCGTGGCTCGTCTGATGGGCCACGTCCTGACGGATGGCCGCGTGGGTCCGCTGATACCGGGCTACGCGGCGTCGCGCCTTGACCCATCGCGCCGAACCTTGCGTACGCCGCGCCTGTCGGCGCTGCCAGCGTTTCTTGCGGGTTTCGTACTGGGCCAGATGCCGCTGTTGGGCGGCAGAGAAACCAAACTGTTGGCCGTCGCTGCCGGCCAAGGGAATCACGACCCCGCGGTCGAGGCCTACGGTGCGTTGACGGAGAGCGTCCTCGGAGAAGGTCCGCAACCACGTGGCGGTTTCCTCTTCCGTAGGCTCGGGGCGGTTGTCATCATAATTGAACGAGACCGTCCATTGCCCGGCGTGCACGTTGATGTGGATCGACGCGGGGAGTTGGTAATCCCGGTGGGCGGTGAACACCAGATCGCCGACCGGATATTTCTTCGTACCGAGATGCCGTTGATGCCCCAGGGTCTCGCCTGTGCGGGTGTCGCGGATCGGTTGGAAGCGGAACATCTCGGACGTGAGCCATACCGATTGCCGTCCGTGGCGTTTATGCAGTGCCGGACGCGCTCCAAGACGAACGCAATAGCGGCTGTAGGCCTGACGCCACCGCACCGCGCCATTGCGCAGCACGACGCTCGGGACTTCCGACAGCCAGGGGGTAAGTTCGGTCTTGAACTGGCGATACCGCTGATCGATCGGGACCGCTTGACCGGTATGCTGGAGCGATTTCCGTACGAAGCGGCGGAAATAGCGGTCTTCGGACACCTTGGCGTTATAGATGAAGCGCTGGCAACCGATCCAGCGCGCCAGGGTCCGGGCCTGCTCCGGGGTCGGGTAACAGCGGAATCGGACGCCGATCTGCATATATCTATCCTACCACCATTCGGCAAGCAAGAGGACGGAACGGCTCAGACCAACCCTCCGCTTGACCCCCTCCTGGCCGAGAGCCTAGGAGGGGGAATGCGCGGAGAAGATGTTCAAAAACCGGCAGCGCATCAGTGGTTAAAGCAGGCGGCAGTGGCCTGCCCTTGCCTCCAACATTCTTGTAGTCAATCAAAAAGGGCGCATCGCCGACCCTTCGCCGTCGGCGACAGACATCTCCCGGGCAAGAAAGTCGCGCCCCGTGCGTTGCCGCCTCCACCCATCCCCACAGTCTTTTCTTCGAAAGACCCGCGCTATCCCTAGGCACACAAACCCTGCGGGTCCGGCGGATCCATCCACGCCTGTCGGTCCCGTCCCTCGCGCTTGGCGGCATAAAGGGCGCGGTCGGCGCGCGCAATAAGTGCATCCGGACACGCATCTCCCTCATGGACAGCGGTCCCACCGACGCTCACCGTC
>JAKAXT010000103.1 GCA_021816425.1 Pseudomonadota bacterium
CAAGACAACGAGAATCATAGAAAATTCATTGCCATTCAATTAGCTCAAGTAAAAGCGGATCCGATGTCCCCCGGAGCGCATCACACCAGAAAATCCGGAAGGCGAAAAAACAAGGGCGGATCGGCGAATTTCCATGGCCTATCTCCATAAGCGCGCGTTATGACGGTCGCCACACAAATGGGGGGGGCGCGGTCTCCAGTCCACCCGCCAAGACGGTGTCCCCCGACGCCCCAATGGCGCGCCCGCCGGGCGCGATAGCCTTGTGCGTGGCCGGCCACTCGTCCAGGCCGTCGAACGGTGGCGGGCGGCCCATAACCTGCCTCGCGGGCGGCCCTCGCCCCCCGATGGAGGGCCCGCCCTACTCATTCCGTCCAGACCATCCGCGGTCGCGCCGGACGCGGGTCTTTGGCATCATGGTTCAAGGATTCGGGGCGGGTACCGGAAATGGCAGGGCTGCGGGGCACAATCAGGCGGATCGCGCGCGCAGGCGCGTGCGCGGCGCTGGGCTTGGCCGCCTGCGCCACGTGGGGCGCAACGCGTGCACAGGCCGCGCGCCCTACGTTTGGGGGAACGATAGTCACCGTGCCGGGCGTGGGCCTCGGGCCCCCGGCGGCCGTGAACGGCTTCAATCCGCTCCTGGTGTCATCGGCCTTTGATCAACAGGCGGCGGGGCTTCTCTATCAGCCGCTCGTATGGGTGACGCGCCGATTTCAAATCGACCCGCGCCTGAGCATCGCCCGTCGAATCGTGACGGGCCCTCGACATCGAACATATACGTTGATTCTGGGCCGTCACTGGCGATGGTCCGACGGCGCGCCCGTGACAACTGCGGATGTCGCCTACACCTACCATATGATCCAGCGCCTGGGCGCGCAATTCGCCAATTACGGGGTCGGCGGCATCCCCACGGACGTCTCATCATTCCGTGTTCTCGGACCCTATCGGCTACGCATAACCCTCAAAAAAGCCGTGAATCCCCGCTGGTTCATTCTGAATGGCCTTACGTTGCTGACGCCCCTGCCGGCCGCTGCGTGGAAGAAATGCTCCGTCACACGACTCTACGCCCATCTCGCTGATCCGCGATTCTTTCACGTAGTCGACGGACCATTCCGGCTGGTGTCCTTCGCGTTCGGTCGCTATGTCGCCTTTGGACCCAATCGCCACTTCGCTGGGCCCGACAGGCCGTACATCCACAGGCTCGTGCTGCGCTTCCTGCACGATCCCGAATCGATCTTCTTCGGCCTAGAGACCGGCAAGATTCAGATCGCAGACCTCCCTCACGAACTCTTTCCAGGGCGCGGAAAACTGCGCGGTTTCCGCAAACGCGTGGTCGGGCCCGTATGGGGATTCAACTATTTAGGCTTCGATTACGCAAATCCCCGGATCGCCTTCGTGCGCGACGCGCTTGTGCGGCGCGCCATGATGCACGCGATCCGCCAAAGCCTTCTGATCCGCGTACAATATTACGGCCAAGGCATACGTGATTACGGTCCGGTACCGCCAAGGCCGGCTGTCTACCTCTCGCCGCTTGCGCGCAGGCTCGAACGCACCGGGGCCTACGATCCGCGTCTTGCCCGCAAGCTGCTGCGCGAGGCTGGGTGGCGACGCGACCGTGACGGGGTACGCGAAAAAAACGGGCGGCGCTTGATATTCACGGCGCTCGTGCCTCCGGGGCAGGTCCGGGGGCCCATCATCATCAAGGAAATGCTCGCCCAAGTCGGCATCGATATGCGGCTTCGAGAAAGACCGTTCAACGAAATCGTGGCCATGACTCAAGGGCCTGATGCCACGAAATGGGAGGCCCTTTACCTCGCCTGGGGGCTCGGCGCGTATCCGAGCGCGCGTAACATTTTTGGATGCGGCGGGGCCAACAACTTCTACCACTACTGCGACAAACGCATGGATGCGCTTCTCGATGCGGTCCCGTCAGCGCCTGGGAGGAGTGCAGTTTTCCATTATGAAGATTATTTTATAAGAGAGCAGCCGGTCGTCGTCCTCCCCGGTCAGCGGCACGTCATAGAGGCGCGGAGCGATATACACGGCCTGCGTCGCGCCTATTCGCCCCTTGGCGGCTTCAACCCTCAGTACCTCTGGATCGCGAGGGATAACCCATGATCATGATTGCCTGGTTGTTTCCAAGATCGCGGCATGCAAACAAGGGTGGCTCATGATCGTCGCGCTCGCAAGGAGGCTAGGCGGCGCACTCTTGTCGGTGGCGCTGCTCGTGACCTTGGTATTCTTCATGATCTACGCCACCCCTGGCGGACCGGCCTACAGCATACTGGGCGTCCATGCCTCCCCGAACGCCGTGGCGGCCCTGAACCGGCAGATGGGCCTCGACCATCCGGTCTGGCAGCAATACCTCACTTGGTGGATGCATCTGGCGCGCGGGGACCTCGGCTACTCGTACACGGAACACGCGCCGGTGGCGAGCCTGATCGGCTCCTACCTCCATAATACTTTGCTCTTGGACTCGGTGGTCGCAATCGCCGCCATTGGGGCTGCCGTGGTGCTTGGGCTTGCGCAGGGCGCTTACGCCCATCGCCTCCCCGGACGCCTTATCGGCGCCTGGCAGATCGTCGGCTATTCACTCCCCACGTTCTTCGTGGGCACGGTCGTGATCTTGGTATTCGCAGCCGACCTTGCGTGGCTGCCGCCGGGGGGCATCGGCGGTGCGGCGGCCGCGGGGCACCCCTTGATGCCTTGGCGGCATCTCGCCCTTCCGGCCGCGACCCTCGCGCTGCCGCTTGCGGCAGGCCTTTCGCGCTACTTCGGTCACCAGGTACGCGACGAGTACCGGCAGGACTATGTGCGCGCCGCCGCCGCCCGCGGGCTTGGGCCTGCGCGCATTGCCTTCGGCCACGTCCTTCGGAACGCGGCACGCCCGCTCGCGACCCTGATCGGGATGATGGTCCCGTCGCTTTTCGTGGGCGGGGTGTTGACCGAAAGCGTATTCAACTACCCGGGGCTCGGTTGGCTTTTGTGGCGCTCGGCACTGGAACAGGATTACCCGACACTGACGGCCATCGTCCTTCTGATCGGGATACTGACCGTACTTGGCAATCTGGCCGCCGACCTCCTGAACACTGTTCTCGACGTGCGGGTGCGCTATGACTGACGAGAGGCTTTCTCTGGACTCGGAGGGGCGAACCCGCGCTTACGGCCTGATGTGGACGTGGCCGCGCATGGTCCGTGCAGCGTCCGCGGAATACCTCGGCGCCGGGCTCATGCTGGCGCTCGCCTTTTTTTGTTGGATCGGCCCCACGCTCTACCCCCACAACGGGCTCGCGATTCATGCCCACCACATCCTTTCGGCCCCGGACAGGCGTTTCGCTCTCGGAACCGACGCCCTCGGGCGCAATGTCTTGGCGCGCCTCATGCGCGGCGGGCAGACCACGCTTGCGATCGCCTTCTGGGCGTCGGCCATAGGCCTGGTCGCCGGTCTCGCCTACGGGATGGCGGCCGGCCTCGGACCAGCATGGATCGATCGCCTACTCATGCGCTTGTTGGATGCCCTGCTCGCCATCCCAACACTCGTCTTGATGATCTTCTTTGCGGCCATCATGCCACTGGGCGATGTCGGGCTTGCGACGCTCCTCGGGCTCGTGTCGTGGCCCGGCATCGCACGGCTTGCCCGCAATGAGACGCTTGCGGCGCGCGAACGGGATTATGTGCGCGCTGCGCGCCAGTTCGGCGCGAACGGCTTCTATGTCGCGCACGCGCACATCCTGCGGGCCATGCTGCCGCTCGTGGTCGTCAATGCCACTTTTCTCATGGCTGACATGATCCTGGGCCTCTCGGGCCTGAGCTTCCTCGGGCTCGGCATCCAGCCTCCGCACGCCTCCTGGGGCGGCCTCCTGAATACCGGCGCGGGCTTGGCCGTCATAGGCTCGTGGTGGCTCATCGTGTTCCCGGGGCTTGCCATCTTTCTTGCGATCCTGGCAATGAACATGCTGGGACAGGGAATGCTCGCGCGCTTGAATGGCGAGGCCTCGGGATGAACGCGCGGGGGCGCATCGCCCTCGCTGTCCGCGGCCTCACCGTAGGGCTCGCGCGCGAGCCGGGCGCACGGGCGCTGGTGGATGACCTGTCGTTCGAAGTGGCGGAAGGTGAGATGTTGGCCTTTGTGGGCGAATCGGGCTCCGGCAAGTCGCTTACCGCCGCCGCCATATTCGGCCTTCTGCCCTTCGGGGTGCGGCGGCTCGCGGGCTCGGTCCGTCTGCATGACACGGAACTCACGGCACTTTCCGAGCGCGCGCTGCGGGCGCGGCGCGGGCGCGACATGGGACTCGTCTTCCAGAATCCCTTGACCGCCCTCAATCCGAGCCACAGCATCCAGGCGCAGATCGCCGAGACCTACCACGTCCACAAGGGTGGGACACGCCGCGCGGCCAAGGAGCGCACGCGCGCGCTCCTTGCCGAAGTGGGGCTTGCAAACACGGCGAATGGCCCGGAGACCTACCCCCACCAACTCTCCGGCGGCATGCGCCAACGCGCCATGATCGCTACGGCGCTTGCTTGCGACCCAACGTTGCTCATCGCCGACGAGCCGACGACCGCGCTCGATGTCGTGGTTCAGGCGCAGATCCTCGATCTGCTCGCGCGACTGCGGAAAGAACGCGGGCTCGCGGTGGTACTCATCACCCACGACCTGGCCCTTGCCGCCTCCTGCGCCGATCGCATCCTGGTCCTCTACGCGGGGCGCGCAGTCGAGGAAGGCTGCGCCGCCCGCTTCTTCAAGACGCCATACCACCCCTACAGCCGCGCCCTGCGTGACGCACTCCCACCCCTGCATGGGCAGGGGGCCCGACTTGCCGAGATATCAGGATTACCCCCGGGGCCCGGCGCCCTGCCGAGGGGCTGCCGCTTTGCTCCACGCTGCCCGAATGTGCAGAATGACTGTCGCGAGACGGAACCGGCCATGCGGCGAACTGAACCGCGCTTCGCCTGCCTCCATCCCTGCCTGGGGGCGCCATAATGAACGGACTTCGTGTCGAAAACCTGACTGTCGAGTACGTGAAGAGGCCGCGCCTTGGCCACAAGGAAGAACGCCGCCACAAGGCCCTCGCCGACATCAGTTTCGCCCTGCCTGGCGGGGAGACCCTCGGAATCGTGGGGGAATCCGGTTGCGGCAAGACGACCCTCGGGCACGCGGTTTTACAGATGACGCCCGTGAGCGCGGGGCGCGTCCTCTGGGACGGCACCGAGATCACCGCCCTGAAGGGAGCTGCGCTGCGACCCTTCAGGCGACAGATGCAACTCGTGTTTCAAGATCCCTTCGAGGCCATGAACCCGCGCATGACGGTTGATCGCATCGTCTCCGAACCCCTGCACCTCGCCTTCGGCATGGCTCGTAGCACGCGACGACAGAAAGCCGCGGAACTCCTCCAGCGGGTCGGTCTCGACGAGGCCGTGCTGTCACGCTACCCACGCCAGCTCTCGGGAGGGCAACGCCAACGCGTCGCGCTCGCGCGCGCCCTGGCGACGGAACCGCGCCTGCTCGTACTGGACGAACCAACCTCCGGGCTCGATGTCTCTCTACAAGCCCGCATCCTGAATCTGCTGCGTGACCTCCAGGCGGAAAAAGGCTTGAGCTACCTATTCATAAGCCACGACCTGTCGGCGATCTCCTATATCGCCCACCGCACGGTGGTCCTCTTTGGAGGACACATGATGGAACAGGGACCCACCGCTACATTGATACGGAGCCCCGCCCACCCTTATACCGCTTCCCTGCTCGCGGCGCTGCCGGTCCCCGCCGCCGGGCGGCCCGCACACATTGCGTCGGACCCCGTTCCTCGCGCGGGCGCGCTTCCGTCGATGGGCTGCATCTATTGCCCATGGTGCGACCGGGCGCAGTCGCGCTGCCATTTCGATGCGCCCGGCGCGACCGTGCTGGAGGGCGAACGCGTCGTTGCCTGCCATTACCCGCTTCCCGACAATCGGCAACACCATGACCCTTAGGCGCACGGGTCGATCACCGGGTGCCAGGCCCGTACTCCGACCGGACGAGCCGGGAACACCAGCCCCCTTCTCATGGGGCCTGAGACCAGGCGCAGAAAACATCATCTACGGGCCGCCTGGAGTGGCGCTAGCGCAGTCTGAGATCGTAGCGCCAGGGGCGCACAACCGCACCCGAGACCGACGAGGCGCACGGATGCCTCGGGTTCACGAGGACATTGTATTCCTCGGGCACGACGATCGACGGGACCTCGAGGACCGCGGATGTCGATGCGTCGAGCCACCGATCCCCATACTGCCGGCTCGCAAGCCCCGCCGGCCGTACATCCCAATCTGCGGGCGCCGTCGCCTGGGTGAGCGTCTCTCTCGTTTGCCAGAGATCACCCGGGATGACGACCCGCATCAGGAAGCGGTCCAGGGGCAGAGCGCCTTGCGAAAGATGGACGATGGTCTCAAGCGCCGCAAGAGCGATCGAAGACGAACAATAGAGAAGGGCGCGGCCAGGACTGCTCCAACGACCGCCCGTGATCTTGGCCCCCGCGCCGGCCAGATCATCGGCCGGATAGGCTCGCGTCCTCGACGCGATGCGCCAGACGATCACGCATAGGCCCCGGATTGCATCTGCGCCAGCAGATTCGCGACGATCTCCTGACCCGCCACCGTGTCCAGAAATTCGCCCGGTGCCTTGTTGCCGAGCGCCGGAGAGGGCTGGTCGAGCCATTGAGCGAGCCAGGCGCCCACATCGAACGGATCCCCGTCGGGGCCGGACTCCGCGACCATCAGCTCCACTTGCCCGATCAATCGTTGCAAGCCGAGGATGCGCTCCGACTGCTCTGGCGGGAATGATGTTCCTTGGGCGAGTTTGCGCTTGGTCGTCGATGCGGGCAGGCGCAACATCTGAAAGACACGCTCCTGGGACAAGCCCATGGCTCGACTGGTGCGCACGAGTTCCGCGGAAGATACGCCCTTGCGAATCGCCAGGACGCGCGTGATCGGGTCGATTTCATAGGCCGCGGCAAACCGGCTGCGCCTGACCGTCGGCCCGGCCTTGGCGGCGGCCGAGGACCGGGCGCGTCTTGGGGCGAACTTGCGCTTGGGTATCGACATGACAGTCCTTAACGAGACCTGGAAAAGTCTCATTGAAGACCCATGATGCCGGATTGTCAACGGACGCGGGGGCCCGGGATCGATCGCTTTTGCAAAGCCGCGTCTGGCCATCGAAACGGGAGGGTTGACCACTGTTGCCATAAACACGGAACTTTCCGGAGATTCATTAGTTTGCGCGGGAAACCCCGGGATTTGTCCCAGGGAGGGATCCCTGTAGGGACTCCCTGCGGTCGTAGCCGCAGCGGTCGCAGACCGCCCTGGTTCCCGCTCCTCCTTTGGGTTGCTATCTGGTTGATTGTTGAGTCCGCTTACGGTTGCATATCCTATATGAAACGGACAGTCTCGCTTAAATTGTTGACGACCCCCGAACAGAGCCAGGCGCTCCGGGCGCTCGCCGCCCTGTATGCGGAGGCCTGCACGGCGATCGTGCCCTTTGTCCGTGAGCATCGCTGCTGGAACCGTGTGGCGCTGCACCATCTGGCCTACTATCCGATCCGGGAACGCTTCCCCGATCTGGGCAGCCAGATGGTCTGTCAGGCCGTCCACCAAGTCGCCGATGCGTACAAGACGCTCAAGGCCAATAACGGCATCCCCAAGGACCGGCCGGTCCCGGTACAGACCTTTGGGGCCGCGTCCGTCCATTTCGATAAGCGCACCTATTCGATCCAAGCGGATATACTGTCCCTGTTCACGCTCTCCGGACGCATCAAGGTGCCCT
>JAKAXT010000104.1 GCA_021816425.1 Pseudomonadota bacterium
GCCATCGGGTTTTGCAGGTTGGACACGCGCGGACTCGACAGCACCTGCACGCGCCCCTCGGTGTTCAGGAGCTGAATGAAGGCCGCGAAATTGCCGGCGTGCAGGGCGAGACTGAAGATGCCGCCAAAGGCCGAGACCGCGGTGTTGTCGATGGGGGAATAACCGCTCGGCCCATAGGGGTTGGGGGTGCCGGTCGCGGGATTGATGTTGCCCGTATTGCCGCCTATCGTCGACACGCCCGATGACAGGAGCTGGGCGCCCCCCGTTTGCGCGCCGATGACCTGGGCGCCGGCGATGTCGCCGAGCTTTGCCCAGTCGATGCCGCTCTGGTAGCCGCTTCTCAGGTCGACCTCGAGGATCTTGGCGTCGATGACGACCTCGCGATCGACGCTCGTCTGCGTCAGGCGCAGAAAGCGGCTCACGGTATAAAGGGTCCTCGGGCCGGCACGCACCACGAGCAGACCGGCCTGCGGATTGGCGATGACCTTGCGACCCGGCCCGTGGCCGACGAGGACCGTCACGGTCTTGGCGAGCGTCGCCCAGAAATCGCTGCGCGAGGTGGTCTTCACGGAAATCGTGGGGGCCATGGTCCGCTGACCGCCCGAGGGCATGGGCGCGCCGCCCGCCATGCCGCCGGTGGTCCCGACGCTCGTCAGGCTCTCGCCTGTGAGGCGCGTCTCCGAGGTTCCGGTGCGGACGATGTCGAGATAGTGGACCCGAAAGAGTTCGGTCCGGAGCCCTGGAGGAAGGATGTAATACTGATGCCCGCGGCGCCGGTACTGGTAGCCGTCCTCGATGCGTATGACCCGCATGGCCTCGGGCACCGTCACGTTCTTCAGGTGCAGGGTGATGCGCCCGGCGAGGCGGCTTGGCAGGGCCACGCTATAGGAAGTGCCGCGCACGAGTTGCGTGAACACCTGCGCCGCGGGCGCCTCGTTCGTATTGAAATCGAAGCGACTCGGAACCGCCAGCGTCCGGGCGCGCGGAAGGCGGATGGTGATCGGCGGCACGAGCGCGCTTTCCACGCCCGCGGGAATCGCGACCTTGCTCTGCGAGCGCGCCGCGGATGCCAGATTGTGCTGCATGCGCGCCGTAAGCGGCTTGTCGAATCCGCGCGGGGCGCAAGCCCCCAACGCAAGCAGCGCGCACGCCGTAAGCCATCGCGGATGCCGGTATCTCATGAAGCGCCTTCCTTTAAAATCGCCGCCTTCCTGATGCCGCGCCCCGAATCCAGCGACATTCGGCGTCTCCCGCGAGGCCCCGAAAGAACGACCGAATTCCTGTGGATGGCCACCAGGCGATCGATCCCGATGCGCGCCCCTACGGCTTCGAGCCTTCCGTCGATGAGCGCAAGCCGTCGCGATCCGTCGCGCAGGATCGCCTGCAGGCCCGCGCGCGCCGGCACGGGATCGACGGGGGCGAGCCACGGGGGCCGCGTCGGATCCGTCATGCCATAGGCGGGGACGCCTTGCGCCAAGGCGACGAGCGCTATGACCATGAATCGCTTTCCATTCATGTTCCGATACCATACAAGGACCGTGCCAATCATTCGAGCAAGGCCTCGTGGGCGCTCAGGGTATAGACGCGCAGCCGCAGCGTCGAAAACGGGTAACCTCCCGCCTTCAGCGTCACCCGGCCCCAGAGCACGTGCTTCCGGGTATGGGCGAGCGCCGCGAGGTAGCGCACCAAGGCCGGGTAGGGGCCGCGCACCGCGAGGACCATCTCGTGACGATACAAAAAGGGCTTGCTCTTCGGATTGCGGCGCATCGCGGTGGTCCCTTCGTCCGTCAACGCCACGAGCGTCACCCCGGGCGTGCGGGCGAGCGCCTCGCGCAAAAGCGCCGGCATCTCGCGCGCCGGTATCAGGGCCCCCGTGAGGCGGGCGAGGCGCCTCTTCAGGACGCGGATCTTGCTGCCCAGCATCTCAAGCTGGGCGCGCTCGCGGGCCCGCGTCCCGGGCGCAAGCAGGGTATCGAGCCGGGTATCGACGGCGATGGTCTTGGCGTGGACCTCCGCGAGTTCGGCCTTGACGGTCCGCGCGCGGGCCTCGAGCGGATGGATCGCGGCTATGACCACGAGCCCATAGGTGACAGCCACGATGGCGGCGAACAGCAGGACGCGCTCGCGCAGGGTGAGCGCGTCGATGCGCTCCTGCCAGGAGGAGATCCACGCACCGACGGTCATGTGGCCCCCTTGACGGCGCGCGGCATCCCCGGCTTTCGGGAGGCCGGCGACTTCGATCGGGCGGTGCTTGCCGCGAAATCGACGTAGGGCCTGAAGCGCCCGGCGAAGACCGGGCGCGTAATGGCGAACGTCTGGAACCGGTAGCCGGCAAGCGTGGGGCGCGCCACGAGGCGGTGCAGGAAAAGCGGGACCTGGGCCGGGCGCGTGCTATGGCCCGCCAGTACCAGGACGTGGCGCTTGCGGTCCAGAGTGAAGTGCGTGATCCAGACGCCCGGCAGTATCGCAGCACTCATGGCGAGCAACACGGGCGCGGGCCCCGCCTCGGCGCGCCGGCTCTCGCGCAGGAAACGAGCAAGCCCCGTCAGCGCCTGCGCGCGGGCTTCGAGGGCCTTGAGGCGCGCCTGGGCGCGACCCACGCCAAAGATGCGCCTGGCCGATGCAAGCCGCATCTGGGCGGCCTGCTCGTTTTGCCGGGCGTTTGCGAGCGCGCCGGCAAGCCCCCGCACCTGCCACGCATCGAACCCGGCCGCCGCGAGGCCTACTACGAGCAGCGCAAGCCAGGTCCGCGCCATGGTGGCGGCCGAGAAGAGCTTTTGCTCACGTCGAAATATGGGGTGGTAGAGGTTGATCTGCTGGGTGCTCATAGGACCACCTTCTCGTGGCGCAGGGCCGCGCCCAATGTCAGGAGACAGGCATCCGGGACTTCGGCCGCGCCCTCCATGTCCCCATGGCGCCCGGGTTCCCAGGGCGTGACGCGCTGAACGAGATTCGCCTGCAGGAAGGCCACGAGCGGCCCGGTCTGGGTCGAGGCGGGCGCCACGACGACATGCGTGACGGGGCTTTGTCGGAAGGAGCTTTCGAAATAATCCAGAGAGCGCTGCAACTCGAGCAGCAGACGCTCGAAACCGCGGGCGTCGGCGAGGGCCGATGCGGTGTCGGGGATCGTCCGCGACAGATACAGCTCCCCATTGCGCGTAATGGTGATGAGGCCGCCGTCTTCGGTCAGCGTGAGCAGCGCCACGCCTTCCCGGTCCTGCGCGAGGAGCTGCGCCAGATTGCGTTGTGCAAGCTCGGGGATGTCTATGATGTCGAGAGCCGCGCCGGCGTTGTGCATGAGATCGACGCGGGCGCGTATCGCCTCATTGCGTCCGACGACCACATAAACGAGCGCGGGCCGTCCGGGCATGCGCACCGGGACGTCGAAGACGTCTAGCGTCGCGTCGTTGACATGGAAGTCGATCAAGTCCTTGATGCGCCACCGCAGGGCGGCGCGCAACTCCTCGGACTTCACCTCCGGCGCCTCGGTCTGCAGGAGCCGATAGGCGCCTTCCTGCAGAAGCGTGGTGCAGGGTCGGTGCTTCAGGTCGTGGTCCAGGACGAGCCTCGCCAGGACGCGCTCGGGCTCCACGCCGTCGAACGACCGGAATTCGGCGGCTTCCACGCGCGCCGACCCCCGCGGATGACGAGCGACGCTCACATAGGAAAGCCCCGACGCATGCACGCCGATGCCGCAGAGGCCAGCCGCCTTGCGCGCGCGCCTAAAGCGTCCCCACATACCCCCCCCTTATCGCCGACTTCTTATTGACCACCCCGCCTGCGGGTTGTGGCCGAGCCGGCTGCCCTTGGGCCGACAGTAGCACGCGCAACCCGGAGCGTCACCCGATAAAACCGCGCCTTTTTGGCGACCGGCAAGGCCGCGAGGCGCGTGCCACCACCCGTCACGTTTCATACCTGGCCCCCGTTCCTCTGGAAAGCCGCGTGGGCCAGATCCCACATCGGCAGGAACACCCCAAGCGCCAGTATCAGGACCAAGATCCCCATGGCGACCACCAGCAGGGGCTCTATGGCCGTGCTCAGATTGCGCAGATCGTAGTCCACCTCGCGCTCGTAGTATTCGGCAACCTCGGTCATGAGGCTGTCGATCGCCCCGCTCTCTTCCCCGACGGTCACCATTTGCAGCACGAGCGGAGGAAAAAGCCCCGTGGCCTGCGCGGCGCGCGCGAGCGTCTCGCCACGCTCCACGCCGTCGCGCATCTGCAGCACGCGCGAGGCCACGTAGTCGTTATCGACCGCCCGGCTTATGACCGTGAGACCCTGGATGAGCGGCACGCCGCTTTTCACGGTGATGGCGAGCGCGCGCGCGAAACGCCCGAGCAGGGCGCGGGTCAGGATCGGCCCTATGATCGGGAGCCTGAGGCGCAGCCTATGCCACCGGTAGCGCCCCGCGGTCGTGCGCCCATAGGCGCGCACGCCAAGCACGGTCAGCGCCACCACGGCCAGGGCGTCATACCAGTAACGGACGGTAAGCCGCGACGAGGCGATCAAAATGCGGGTGGCCAGGGGCAGTCGGGCGTGCAGGCCGGCGTAGACGTGGGCGAAGGCCGGTATGACGAAGATGTTGATGATGAACACCGCGATGACGAGCGCGACCACGACGAAGCTCGGGTAGCGGGTGGCGGACTTCACGCGCTGCTCGGTCTCGCGGTCGCGCTCCAGATAGCCTGCAAGCTGCAGAAACGATTGATCGAGCGTGCCGCTCGTCTCCCCGATCTGGACCAGGGCCACGAACAGGGTGGAAAAGACCCGGGGATGGCGCTTCACGGCGGCGGTCAGATCGAGACCCGCGTCGAGGGCCTCGTTGAGCTGCCCGATGACGGATGCGAGCGTCCGGTTGTGGGTGGAATCGCGCAGGCCCTTCAAGGCCTGCATGATGGGTACGCCCGCCTTCAGCAGGGTGTACATCTGCCGGCAGAACAAGACGAGATCCGTAAGGTCCACGCGCGAGCGGCCGAGCTCCCGAAGCCACAAGGGCTGCGACCGGGGCCTGGTCCCGTGGATGTCGATCGGCGTGATGCCGAGATTGAAGAGGTGGTTCGCCACCGCATCGGGGCTCGCGCCCTCCATGAGCCCCGCCACCGCCTCGCCGCGCCTGTTGCGCCCCTTGTAGCGAAAGGTGCCCATCAGCCGGTCCCGTACACGGCGCGCAAGGCCTCTTCCACCGTGGTCACGCCGCGCGCCGCCTGCCCGAGGGCCTCGGCGCGCAGCCGCCGGTAGTGGGGGGCGGCGAGCGCCGCGCGCTGGAAGGCCGCGGGATCGCGCTTCTGGAGGGCGAACATCAATTCCTCGCCGATCTCGAGGATCTCGTAGACCCCGATCCGTCCGCGAAAGCCCGTGTGCTGACAAAACGCGCAGCCGCGCCCCCGCTTCAGGGTGAGGGGCGCGTCAATCGCGGCATCGGCGAAGAGCGCCTTTTCCGCCACCGTCGGCGCCGCCGGTTCCGCGCAGCTGTCGCAGACGCGGCGCACGAGCCTCTGGGCCACGACGCAGCGCAGCGACGCGGCCACGAGATAGGGCTCGGCGCCCATGTCCATGAGCCGCAGGGCGCTTGAGACCGCGTCGTGGGTATGGAGGCTCGACAGGACGAGATGCCCGGTCATGGCCGCACGCAGCCCGATCTCCACGGTCTCGGCGTCGCGCATCTCGCCGATCAGGATGATGTCCGGGTCTTGGCGCAGAAAGGCGCGCAGGACCCGCGCGAACGACAGGTCGATCTTGGGGTTGACCTGGACCTGATTCGCGCCGGCCAGCCTGTACTCGACGGGGTCCTCGACGGTCAGGACCTTCGCCGAAGGGGTGTTGAGTTCCTTCAGGGCGCCATAGAGGGTCGTCGTCTTTCCGCTGCCCGTGGGACCCGTGACGAGCACGAGACCGTGGGGCTGATGGATCATGGCCCGCAGGCGCTTCAGGACATCGCCCGGCATGCCGAGCCGATCGAGATCCAGGATGCCGCCCGACTGGTTCAAGAGGCGCATGGCGACCGATTCGCCATGCTGCACGGGGACCGTGGAGAGGCGGACGTCGATCACGGTCTCCCGGAACCGCACCTGGCAGCGACCATCCTGAGGCAGCCTGCGCTCGGAGATGTCGAGCGACGCCATGAGCTTCAGGCGCGACACCAAAGCCTGCGCAATCTTCCGGTCGGCGCTGGTCTGTAGGCGCAGTTCCCCGTCGATCCGGAACCGCACCCGCACCGCGCTCTCGTCCGGCTCGATGTGGATGTCGGACGCGTTCACCTGGACCGCGTCTTCGAATATGGTCTGCAGGAGCTTTACGACCGGGGCGTCGTTGACGGCATCGGCCGCGGTCGCGACGCCGAGATCGATGTCGTAGGCCGACAACTCCTCCTCGAGTTCGGCGGCAAGCCCGCTGATCTCCTCGGTGCGCCGATAGATCACGTCCAGCGCCTTCAGGAGATCGCCTTCTTTCACGACCGCAAGCTTCAAGGGCCTCTGCACGAGCCGCGTGATCTCGTCGTGGGCGAAGATGTCGACCGGATCGGCAAGCCCCACGAGGAGGGCGCCGTCCTCCTCGCGTAGGGCGACCGCCCGGAAGCGTCGCGCGTAGGCCTCGGGGATCAGGTGCACGACCTCCGGCACGAAGGTGTAGCGGCGCAGATCGATGTAGGGTATGCGCAGCTGGCGCGACAGGAAGTCGAGCAGTGCGTCTTCCGTGAGATAGCCGTTCTCGATCAAGACACGCCCGAGCCGCCGGCCGCTCTTGCGCTGATCGGCAAGAGCCGTTTCAAGCTGCTCCTTCGAGATCACCTTGTTTTCGAGAAGGAGGTCGCCGAGACGCGCCTTGCGCGGTCGGGGCGCTGCTGCGGATTCGATCATGGTCGCCTCGGTCATCGTCCCCTCGGACCCCTTTCAAGGTTTGGCGGAAGGTCGTGGCGCCGACCGGTATCGGCCAGGGGCGCGGCCCCGCCGTTTACCGCTCGGCCCACGCGGTCATCTTGTATGTCACGAGCCCTTTGGTTTTCGTCCCCTGGACCGTGCGATCCACGAGGCTGTACGCGCTCGAGGACGGACAAGTCGTCGTCGACACGACCTGGTAGTCGTAGGTCGCGCCACTTTTCCCGGTATAGGTGATTTTGACGAGCGCCGGGCACGCGGCGTTGTCGAGCGGTGGCACCGGGTACCAGGGGCCGCCTTTCGTCAAGACCGTTTTCGCCGTGCCGTGCCTGGTCTCGAGCCAATATACGCCGTACTGATCCCCGCTTTCCGCCGAAATAAAGGCCTGGGCCCCGACGTTTTGCGCCCCCTGTCCCGTACTGGAGGTCCCGTACAAATAAGCCATGGCCGCCAGCAGCAGGACGCCCGCCAGCACCAGGAATATCAGGGTGACGAGCACGAAGCCCGCCGCGCGCGAATGGTCTCTAGGGGCGGGCATAAGCGGTCAGCGCCCCTTCGATCGCAACGCGCCCCTGGCTTCCGGGCGGCTGGTACCACATCGCGTAGGTCGCGACATAGGCCGCCTGGGTCCCGGAGCCTTTCGTAAACGGGCAGCCCCCTCCCGGGACCGCGAGATGCGCGAGGATGAGCACGGGCGTTGCGCCCGGCAGCACCTGAAAGAGTTCGCCGGTCGCATAATCGTACGGATACTTGATCTTACTATTGCTCGGCGACTGGCGCAGAATCAGGGTACACGAGGTCCCGGTGGCGTTGACGTTCAGGTGGTTCGAGTTGCGCGCGTCCCATTGGACCTGCCAGATCGCGGGACCCACG
>JAKAXT010000105.1 GCA_021816425.1 Pseudomonadota bacterium
GTCCCGGTTGTGGGCCAGAACGGCCCGCAACTCCGGATCCTGGCAGGCATCGACCCGCTGCTGATACCAATCCACCGCCTCAAGCTCCTCCATGAGCGATACGATCGCCCTGTGCATCTCCCGGGTCGCCTGAGTCAGATCGCTTGCAGCCTCGTGCAATTCCTCGTGCGCCATATCCTTTTCCCCTTGTTGGTTTCCCGTCAATCGATGCCGTAGGCGCGGCGCAGAAGCGCGAACCGCGACACGGGCGAGACCTCGCCACCGAGGCCTTGCGCGAGATGGTGGCCGGCTATGGGACAGTCGCTCATGAAGTAATCGGGCGCGGCCGCCTGGATACGCGTCACCACCGGCCGCCCGATCTTCACGGCGTCCTCGTAGAACTCCCGTTTGACACCGTATGTGCCATCATGCCCCGAGCAGCGCTCTATCACCTCCACCGTGGTACCAGGAATCATCGTCAGGAGATCCCGGGTCTTCAGGCCGATGTTCTGGACCCGTTGGTGGCAGGGGACATGGTAGGCTACCTTGCCGAGCGGCTCGCGGAAATCGGTATTCATGCGACCGGCCTTGTGACGCAAGAGCAGGTACTCGAACGGGTCGAACATCGCCTTCTTGACCTTGGCGACCTGGGCGTCCTCCGGGAACAGGAGCGGCAGCTCCTGTTTGAACATCAGGACGCAGGAGGGCACCGGGGCCACGATATCGAAACCCTGATCGACCAGGGCGGCAAGCGCCGGTATGTTCGCCTCCTTGAGCGCCGCCACACCCTCCAGGTCGCCCACCTCGAGCTTCGGCATGCCGCAGCAGCGTTCCGACTCGAGGACACGCACGGCGATGCCGTTGTGCTCGAACACGCGCCCGAGATCAGCGGCGAGCTCAGGCTCGTTGTAGTTGCCAAAGCAGGTCGCGAACAGGACGACCTGGCCACGGGTCTCGGGCGTAGGCTCCGGCTTCAGGGGCGCGGGCCGCCAGGTCTTGCGAAAGGTGCGGCTATGGTAAGCCGGCAGGTGCGCCCGGGTGTCGACACCGAGCACGGACTGCAAGAGGCCGCGCGCCATGGGGTTGCGATTGGCGGCGTTCACGGCCTGGGTTACGACCGGGATCCCGGCAAGCCGTCCGACGGCGTCCGTGTTCGTCAGGATGCGGTCGCGCAGGCGGGTCTTACCCGCGCGGAACTTGGCCGCCTTGGCGCGCAACATCAGGTGCGGAAAGTCGACATTCCATGGATGAGGCGGCACGTAAGGACATTTCGTCATATAACACATGTCGCATAGGTAGCACTGGTCCACCACCTTCGCGTAGTCGGCGCGATCGACGCCTTCAAGCTCCATGTCGGCGGAGCTGTCGATGAGATCGAAGAGCGTGGGAAATGCCTGACACAGATTAAAGCAGCGCCGGCACCCATGGCATATCTCGAAAACCCGGGTGAGTTCGGTCTCGAGGGCGGTGGCGTCGGTAAAGAGCGGGTCGCGCCAGGCGATCGGGTGACGCGTCGGCGCCTCTAGGTTCCCCTCCCGGTTGACTACGGACTTTTCCGCATCTTTTTCCATAACTCCCCCTGAAAAATAAAGACGGGCCGGCACAGCCGACCCGCCCCCTTCTAGGTGTCGTCGCGCAGGAACCTATTTGCCGAGGCTGTCCAGCGCCTTCTGGAACCGGTTGGCGTGCGACCGCTCGGCCTTGGCGAGGGTCTCGAACCAGTCGGCGATTTCGTCGAATCCCTCGGTGCGCGCGGTCTTGGCCATGCCCGGATACATGTCCGTGTACTCATGGGTCTCGCCCGCGATCGCGGCCTTCAGGTTGTTCGCGGTGCTGCCGATCGGCAGGTCGGTGGCCGGGTCGCCGACGGCCTCCATATACTCCAGGTGCCCGTGGGCGTGGCCGGTCTCCCCTTCCGCAGTGGAGCGGAATACGGCGGAGACATCATTATAGCCTTCGACGTCGGCCTTGGCGGCGAAATACAGGTAGCGGCGATTGGCCTGCGACTCACCGGCAAAGGCGGCCTTGAGATTATCGTGGGTTTTGGTACCTTTCAGGTTCATTGTCGTGCTCCATGTGGGTGTGAATTTAGAATAAGTCTAAATTATGGAGGGGACCCGGTCAAGCACCGGGTGGTCCAAAAACACCATACTGGCTAACGGCGCCAAGTCAACTACTATGATAGCAAGCTCACCACAATCTCAGGCAAGGTCGACTAAGCGTCTATGGCAACAGTCAATCCGATGGCAAACGGCAGCGTACCTCTGACCGGCCTTGCGGCGCGTCTGGTCCGCGACCAGCTGTTGACGCCGGCCGAAGCGGAGCGCCTGAACGCGGAATCGCTGACCAACAAGGTCTCCTTCGTCACGCGCCTGGTGGAGAGCAAGAAGCTGGACGCCCTGACGGTCGCCAAGACCGCCTCCGAGGAGTTCGGCATCCCGCTGCTCGACATCAACGCCTTCGACAGCGAAATGTTCCCGATCAAGCTCGTCGACGCCAAGCTTATAAGCCGCCACCGCGTCCTGCCGATCTTCAAGCGCGGCAACCGCCTGTTCGTGGCGGTGGCCGACCCGACCAACCTGGCGGCCCTCGACGAAATCAAATTCAACACCGGACTGCTCCCGGAGCCCCTGCTGGTCGAGGAGGGCAAGCTCGGGAACATCATAGACCGCAACCTCACCCGGCAAGAAGGGTCGCTCGCCGACATGGCGGCCAGCGAGAGCCTGGAAAACATCGACGTCAGCGGCGAGACGGAACCGACCACCGAGACGGACGAGAGCGACGTCAACGACAAGCCGATCGTGCGCTTCGTCAACAAGATCCTGCTGGACGCCATCAACCGTGGGGCCTCGGACATCCATATCGAGCCCTACGAACGGATCTACCGCGTGCGCTTCCGTACGGACGGCGTCCTCCAGGAGGTGGCGTCTCCGCCGATCGCGCTTGCGGCCCGTATCGCGGCGCGCGTCAAGATCCTGGCGCGGCTCGACATCTCGGAACGCCGTATCCCGCAGGACGGACGGATGAAGATCCGGGTGTCGAAGACCCGCGCGATCGATTTCCGCGTAAGCACCCTGCCCACGCTCTTTGGCGAAAAGGTCGTGCTACGCCTCCTCGACCCGGCATCGGCATCGCTCGGCGTCGACAAGCTCGGGTTCGAGCCGGAGCAAAAGGCCGTCTATCTCGAGGCCATCGAACGGCCCTACGGCATGGTCCTCGTCACAGGGCCCACCGGAAGCGGCAAGACCGTGACCTTGTACACGGCGCTCAATATCCTGAACACCGCGGACCGCAATATCTCGACCGCCGAGGACCCCGTCGAAATCAACCTCGCCGGCATCAACCAGGTCAACATCAACGAGCGCGCCAAGCTCACCTTCGCGACGGCGCTGCGCGCCTTTCTGCGCCAGGACCCGGACATCATCATGGTCGGCGAGATTCGCGACCTGGAGACGGCGGAAATCGCCATCAAGGCCGCGCAGACCGGGCACATGGTCATCTCCACCCTGCATACGAACGATGCGCCGCAGACCTTGGGGCGGCTCGTCAACATGGGCGTGCCGCCCTTCAATATCGCCTCGGCGGTGAACCTCATCATCGCCCAGCGCCTGGCCCGTCGACTTTGCGTACACTGCCGCAAACCCCTTCACCTCCCGGAGGTGGCCCTGCGCCAGGCGGGGTTTCGCGAGGCCGACATCCCGGACATCAAGATCTTCGGCCCGGTCGGATGCGATCAATGCAACGGCGGCTACAAGGGCCGGGTGGGTATCTACCAGGTCATGCCGGTGAGCCCGGCGATCGGCCAGATCATCCTGAACGGCGGCAACCCGACCGACATCGCCGAACAGGCCCAAAAGGAGGGGATTTCCGACCTCCGCCAATCGGGCCTGAGAAAGGTGCGGGAAGGCATCACGAGCCTCGAGGAAGTGGAACGCGTGACCAACGAATAGCCGCCGCAAGCGGCCGGCCGGGCGCGTCGCGCGCGGAAAGGGCCACCAAGCACCTCTTGCGGGCGACGGACATCAGGCAGAGCCTGTCGCCACCTTCCATCGACGGTCGAGCCACGACCCACACGCCCGGAACAGCACACCACCATGAACCCCAATCCCTTCGCGCCCGATTCCGTCGCCGTCTACGTGTTCGCCGCGGCCATGGGCGCCGTGATCGGCAGCTTCCTCAGCATGCTCGTCTACCGCCTGCCGATCATCCTGAAACGCCAGTGGGACCGTGATTGCCGGGAGGCGCTCGCCCTTCCCCCGGCCGAAAAGGCCGAGACCTTCAATATCGCGTGGCCCGCGTCCCACTGCCCCCAATGCCACGCACCCCTCGCGGTCCGCGACAACATCCCGCTCTTTGGCTTTCTCGTGCTGCGCGGCCGATGCCGCCATTGCGCCGCGCCGATTCCGCGCCGATATTTCCTGATCGAGGTCCTCTCGACGCTCGCCGCCATAGTATCGCTGGCCCATTTCGGGCTTACGGCGCGCGGCGCGGGGGCCTTCGTCTTGAGCGCCGCGCTGATCGCGCTCACCTTCATCGACATGCGCGAGCAGATCCTGCCCGACGCGATCACCCTTCCGTTCCTATGGCTTGGCCTGCTCGTGAACAGGGCCGGCCTGTACACGTCCCTCGACTCGGCGGTCCTGGGCGCCGCCGGGGCCTACCTCTTTCTGTGGCTCGTGTTCCACGCCTTCCGATTGGCCACCGGCAAGGAGGGCATGGGCCATGGGGACTTCAAGCTGTTTGCGCTCGGCGGGGCATGGCTCGGCTGGCAGTTGCTGCCGCTTGTCCTGCTGTTCGCCTCGCTCGCCGGCGCCCTATACGGCGGCGCCCTGATCCTGACGCGGCGGCTCGCGCGCACGACGCCCATGCCCTTCGGCCCGTTCCTCTGCGCGGCCATCTGGCTTGCTTTGTTCTATGGCTGGCCGCTCATGATCCTCTATCTTCGCGGCGCCCATGGCTAGCTATCGCGTGGCGCTGACCGGCGGCGCGGGCGCCGGCAAGTCCGCGGCCGCGCAAGTGTTCGCCGAATGCGGCGCGGTCGTCGTCGACGCCGATCAGATCGCCCACGAACTCATGGAGCCGGGGCAGGCCGCCTCTGATGCCATCATCGCCGCCTTCGGCCATGACATCGCCGACAGCGAGGGACGCATCCTGCGCCCCACGCTGCGCGAGCGGGTGTTTGCCGACAGCGTCGCGCGTAAGACGCTCGAAGGCATCCTGCACCCGCCGATCCACGAGCTCATGAGGCGCCGGTCCGAGGGCGCCCGGCCCTATGCGGTTCTCGTCATCCCCTTGCTCGCCGAAACCGGACGCCCGGCTTATGTCGATCGCGTGCTCGTCCTCGAGACCGACCCGGCCACGCAGCGGCGCCGCCTGCGCGAGCGGGGGCTCGGTGCCGACACCATAGAGCGGCTGCTCGCCATCCAGGCGACGCCCGCGCGCAGGCGGGCCCTCGCGGACGACATCCTCGTGAACGACGGGTCACTCGACTCCCTGGTAGACGGCGTGCGCGCACTGCATGCGCGCTACCTGAGGAGGGCCCAGACCTCGTAGGCGGCGCGGCCCCCCGGGTGTCGCCGGGGGCCGCCGCTCTCACGCCCCGGGATTCACGGCCGCCCGGCCCGGCCTCGTGGCCGCACCCAACCAAAGACTCCGTCGGTACGGCCGCAGAGGCGTGAGCCCGTGTCAGGCCGCCTGGTCCAGCAGCCCGCGGATACGGGCGGCGACGCGGCTTGCCTCAAGGAATATCATGCCGAGATTGACCGTTTGCCGCGCCGCAATCGCCAGGACGCCATCGTCGCCAGCCTGCACGAGCAGCATCGTGCCATGTTCGCCCTCGATCATCACCCGCTTCAGCCGCCCTCGGTGCACCTCCTCCGCGGCCCGCCGGGCCAGCGCGAGAAGTGAGGCGCACATGGCGGCGTAGCGGTCGTTGTCGATGTGCGGGTCAAGCATGGAGGCCAACATGAGACCATCACCCGATATGACGGCCGATGCCTCGATGTCAGCAGACAGGGCGTTCAAGCCTCGGAGCGTGGATCGCAGCTGGCTTCCTCGGCTCGATGCCGATTCCCGAATCACGTGAGCCATCATAAGGGACCTCCGAACAACGAATGGGATATGAACCTGCGCATCGGCGCTCCACTTTCCTAAACGGCCGCCTCGACGTCCGGCAAGGCCGCACGCGCCTTCATGATCACCATGCCGAGGTTCGCCGAACGCCGGCAGACAAAGACGACCACGTGATCCGTATGCGCCCGACCCCGCAGAAAGATATGCAAAAGGTTGTCGCTCGTAATGACCATCTCCTGGAAGTAGTGATAGCCGCCGTCCGGCGGAAGACCGCGAGCCTTCTTGAAGAGGTTTTCGATCATGACGACGTTGGTCCCCTGAAACAGGTCCGACGTCGCCGCGGAAAGCAGCTCAAGGACTTCCTGCGGATGGGAATCGACGGTCCGGATACCAAGCAGCATCCCGGTCGTCAGATCGACGTAGCCTGCGGCCACGCACTCGGGTATCGACACGACGGCTTTCTGAAGAGGATCTTCAAGGCTAGACATACCACTACCTCTCGCTTTCGGCGTTATGGGAAGTTGAAGCAAAACGATCGGCAAGGGACGCGGCGAAATCCTCCAGGAATCGCGCCTGGCTTTCCGACTGAATCCAGCGCGCCTCGATGTGGCGGGCGCTCTCCACGGCCCAGAGCGCGCATGCGCCTTTCCAAATGAGGTAGGCTGCAAGCACGGTTCCCGTTCGGCCAAGTCCGGCTCGGCAATGAACGGCCACCACCTCTCCGCGAGCCAGCAGCTCGTCCAGGGCCCGGCAAATCTCCTGAGCCTGGGCAGGGCTTGGCGCCTCCATGTCCGGGATCGGAAACCAGAGCGCCCGCAGGCCTTGCGCCCTTAGGGCCGCCGCTTCGAGCGCGGTCTCGGTCAAGGACACGAGCACGGTGACACCAACGCGACGCAGCGCCTGCAGATCATGATCGATGGCAAGAAAGACGCCCGGCTGCGGCGTCCCGGCGAGCCTGTCCTTGTACAACCAAAGGAAACCCCGAGGACCTCGGCGGCCTCCCGCCTCGACTTGCGCCGCGGGCGGTATCGGGGCGGGCGCGGGCGCCGCAAGGTCGAGATCATCGAGGGATGTGCCAGGCGCCGGAACGGCGCAGGTTCCGGTGCGCACATAGCTGCGCCCGGCTTCCGTACGCGGCGCCGCGAAGAAGCCTTCGGTCGTCCGGGATTCCTGGACCACGCCCCCGGCCAGCAACACCGCCCGCCCGGCCAGATGGCGCACATGGTTTTGGTTATGAAGGGCTACGAGTACCGCCCGCTCATCGGCCTCCATTTTGAGCAAGGCCAGTAGGCGCATGGCATCCTCCTCGCCAAGCCCGGTCGTCGGTTCGTCTATAAAAACGAGCGAGGGCGCTTTGTTCAGAACCCGCAACACCGCGAGCATGCGCTGCTGGACCAGCGACAAGGTGGCGGCGAATTCCTGCAAGCGGTCCAAAAGCTCATCGAGACCCGCCCGATGCAGAACGTCGCGAGCCCACGCGCATTGCTTCGCATAAGTCATCCGGGAGCGCAGGGGATATTCGTGGACGAGATTATCCAGCACGGTCGCCGTGAACATGCGCGCGCTCTGCGAGACCATTGCCGGTCTGGTTCCCGCGTCCATGGGTAGGCCACCGACACGGGCGTCCCCAGATCG
>JAKAXT010000009.1 GCA_021816425.1 Pseudomonadota bacterium
GTAATCGACAAGGGTCGCGTCCGGCTCCTGTGAGCGGCGAGGGATGGGTCGCGTGCCAGCGGGTAATGGTACGTGTACCAAAAAATGTCACCGCATTTGCCTATCGTTTCGCTGGCGTGAATTTTACCAAGAGCTTTCCAACAATGACGCATGGAAGCTAGGCCGCACACGCGCATAGCAGTGGCTTGCTGCCCAGCTTGGCTTGGAGAGCATGCATATCGGAGATTTAGGCGTAGCACAATGCGAAGCAATAATAAAAGTATGCTCGGCGAATCGTGTGAGCGCGCAAGCTATTCGGAGTTGGGTGGAGAGCAAAAAGTAGGCACCGAGAATAAGCGGTCTGTGCAGCCTCGGCTTGACCTGCTGAGGCCGGAGCGGTAACGCTATGGGGATGGGGCGTCGTCGCCAAAGCGGTCTACCCCTGCCGCAGCACCTGCACAAAAAGGGGCGCGTGTACTACTACGTCACCGCGCAAGACGGTAAGCGGACTTGGATTCGCCTGTCGGATCAGTATGCCGAGGCCCTGGCACAGTGGGCCAAGCTCGAGGGTCGGGATTACGCTGGCATGTAGGTGGCGGACGGCATCGACCGGTACCTGCTCGAGTGCCTGGGAGATCTGGCGGAGATCACGCAAGCTGAGTTATCGCCGCATGGGCGTCTTGCTTCGGGCCGTCTTCGGCCATATGCGCTTTGCAGAGATTGAACCCCAGCATATCGCCGCCTATCTGGACACCAAACGGCCCGGGTGAGCGCCAATCGCGACATCACGCTCCTGCAGACCGTTTTCGCCTACGCCATGCGGTGGGGTTGGTGTACACAGAATCCCTGTCGCGGCGTGCGCAGGCACACCGAGAAGCGGCGCGAACGCTATATTACGGCCGCCGAGTTCGTGGTGATCAAAGCTGCGGCGGACGAACAATGGCGCTGTATCCTGGATCTCGCGTATCTCACCGCTATGCGCCGCGGTGACATCCTGAACCTCAGGCTTTCCGACATCACGGACCAGGCGCTCGTGATCGGCCAGGGTAAGATGGGGGTGCGCCAGGCCTTCGAGCTGACGCCGGTGTTGCAATCGGTTCTGATCCGGAGTCGCAAACTGCGTCGGCGCGTGGGCTCGCTGTGGCTTTTCTGTGCCCGGGAAGGACAGCCGTACAGCGTAAGTGGCTGGAACAGCGCCTAGCGTCGTCTCGTGGCGCGGACGGCCCTCGAGGACCTGCACTTTCACGACATCCGCGCCAAAGCCCTGACGGACGCCAAGCGGGAGGCCGGCCGCGACTATGCGCAGGCCTTGGCCGGCCATGCATCGGGCGAGATGACGGAGGCCTATGTGCGTGCGCGGGACACGCAAATCGTGCGGCCGCTGGGCGGAATTGTAGAAATCGCCGGGAATTGTAGAAAGACAGACCCCGAATAACGCTCGTAAGTCCTTGATTTATTGGTCGGGGCGAGAGGATTTGAACCTCCGACCACCTGAACCCCATTCAGGTGCGCTACCAGGCTGCGCTACGCCCCGTTCCGGACGGCATCATACCGTAAGCGCCCTGCCGTATCAAAGCACTTTGGGCGATGCGGATGAGGTCGGGCGGGGTGGCGAGGCGGATCGTGGAGCCGGCAAGGGGGTTGGACATTGCGCGTCGCCAACGGTGATCCGAGGCCGTAGAATGGCGCCATGCTGAATGTCCGTGATTTGTCGTTTCGCGTGGGCGGCGAGGAGCTCTTCCGCGCCGTGTCTTTTGAGGTGTACCGGGGCCAGCGGATCGGGCTTGTGGGCCGCAATGGCTCGGGGAAGTCGACGCTCCTTAGGATCATTCAGGAGCGCCTGGAGGCCGAGGAGGGGCGGCTCGAGTTCGCGGGGGCGGTGCGGGTCGTGGCGGCCGCCCAGGAGATCCCGGACACCGGGGCCACTGTGCTCGCGTTCACTCTGGACGGAGACCCGGAGCTGCGGGCCCTGGAGGAGACGCTGGCAGGCCGCGTCCATGACGAGCGCTACTTCGCGGCCCAGGCGCGCTACGAGCTGATCGAGGGCTTTAGTGCCGCCGCCCGGGCAAGCCAGCTCCTGGCCGGGCTTGGGTTCTCGCAGGAGGATCTGGGGCGTCCGGTGCGGGTCTTGAGCGGTGGCTGGCGCATGCGCCTGAACTTGGCGCGCGCGTTGATGGCGCGCGCCGATCTCCTGCTCTTGGACGAACCGACCAACCACCTGGATCTCGAGGCGATCGCATGGCTCGAGCAGTATCTGGCGCGGTTTGACGGGGCGCTCCTTGTCGTATCGCATGACCGGGATTTTCTGAATACGGTCGTCAACCGCATCGCCGCGATCCACGATCGCACAGTGTCCCTCTACACCGGATCCTACGACGATTTTGTCGAGCGGCGTGCCCTGGAGTCCGCCCAGCGAGAAGCCGCAGAGAGCAAGCAGGCCGCCCAGGTGGAGGCCCTGGAGCGTTTCGTGGCCCGCTTTCGGGCCAAGGCCAGCAAGGCGCGCCAGGCGCAGAGTCGCCTGAAGATGCTGGAGCGCATGGAGCGGGTCACGAAGCTGCGGGGCGAGGTACGCTATACGCTGCCCCTCAAGGGTCCCGAGCGTGCGCCCGATACCCTCATTGCGCTGCGCGGCGTGTCGTTTGGGTATCCCGGGGCCGCGCCCTTGTTTGCGGGCGCGGGGCTTACGATCGCGCCCGGTGATCGCGTGAGCGTGATCGGTCGCAACGGTGCGGGCAAGTCCACCTTTCTGAAAGTGCTCTTGGGGGAGCTTGCCCCGACTGCCGGCACCCGTACGGCGGGGGCGGGTCTTACCATCGGATATTTTGCGCAACATCAGTTGGAGCAGCTGGATCTCGACGAGACGCCGTTTTCTTATCTTGCGGCCCTGGATCCGACCGCGCAGGCCCAGGCCCTGCGCGACTATCTTGGGGGTTTCGGGTTTGGGTCCGCAGGTCTCGAGCGCGCGATTCGTGGGCTGTCGGGCGGGGAAAAGAGCCGGCTCGTTCTGGCCGGGCTTGCGTGGAGCCGCCCGCACCTCCTGCTCCTGGATGAACCCACCAACCACCTGGATCTGGAGATGCGCGAGGCCTTGAGCTTCGCCCTGCAGGACTACACGGGGGCCCTGGTGCTGGTCTCGCATGATCGTCACCTGATCCGCTCGTGCGCCGACACGCTCTGGGTCGTGGGGGGTGGGCGCGTAGAGGAGTATGCGGGCGACCTCGATGATTATCAGCGGGAGACGGTCGCGGCCCGCGAGGGCAGGGGCGCGTCTAAGCCGAAGAGGGAGGGAAGACGCTCCGGGGTGTCCCCGAAAAGCGTTTTACGTGACCAGAAGGCGGTCGAGGCGCGCATGGCGGCCGACAGCGTGCGCTTGAGCGAGATCGACGCCGTGCTCGGCGACCCGCGCGCCTATCAGCAGGGGGGAGAGCTGATCAAGGCCCTCCAGGCCGAGCGCGCGGCCATCACGGCACGCCAAGAGACTCATGAGGAGGAGTGGCTCGCCTTGGAGGAAAAACTCGCGCTCGTCTCCGCGCGCCTATCCTAGATCCTGCGGGGTCTGACCCGGGACCCACACGGCCCCCTCGGGGGATATCTCCTTTTTCCAGAAGGGTGCGCGGGTCTTCAGGGCATCGACGATGGCCTGGCAGCCGGCGAAGGCCTGGGCCCTGTGCGCCGACCAGACCGTGACGAGCACGATCCGCTCATGGCTCAGAAGACGCCCGTAGCGGTGGATGACGAGGACCTCCAGGAGACGGTGGCGATCCTGCACGGCGGCGCCTATGCGCCCAAGCTCGGCGCGGGTCATCTCCGGATAATGCTCGATGTCGAGGGCCTCGATGCGGCGGTCCTCCGCGGTATCGCGCACGGTGCCGACGAAGCTCACGCGCGCGCCTGCGCCCCGCACATCGAGCGCCTGCGCCTCGCGCTCGGGGTCGAAGTCTTCAGCCTGTAAGCGGATGATCATCAGCCGCCGCTCACGGGTGGAAAGAACGCCACCTCGTCGCCGTCTTTCACGGGGCTTGTCAGGGAGGCGTGTTCGCAGTTGATGGCGACGAGCAGGGGCATGGGAAGATCCGCCGCGCGCTCGCCTGCGATCGCTTTCAGGAGGTCGGATGCGCACTGCGGCGTGTGCGAGGGCGCAAGCTCGCGCGTCTCGCATCCGAGGATCTCGCGCACCTGGGCAAAGCAGCGAATCGTGATCATGATCAGCCCCCGAGCCGCATCATATAAACCGGGGCGGCGCGTCCGGGCTCGTCGTTGAAGGTGTGCCGTTCCGGCTTCTCGTGCCAGACCTTGTGGCGGATGAAATCGGCCAAGGCCTCGTCTGTGAACCCGCCGCGCAAGGGCCCGAGGAGGTCCACGCCGTCTTCCTGCCCCAGACAATACACGAGCCGCCCGGTAGAGGTGAGGCGCACGCGGTTGCATCCGGCGCAGAAGTTCTGGCTGATGGGGCTTATGAAGCCGATTTCGCCTGCATAGCCCGCCACGCCGAATCGACGAGCCGGCCCGTCGTCCGCGGCTCGCGGACGTGCCTCCAGGGCGTGCGAGCGGCGGATACGCTCTTCGGCTTCGGCGACGCTCGCATAGCTTTGCGCACGACTTACGCTGCCTGCGATCCCAAGCGGCATGGTCTCTATGAACTGGATGTCGAAGCCCTCGCGCAGGGCGAAACCGACGAGTTCCGGGACCTCATCCAGATTTTCGTCCTTCAGGAGGACGACATTCAGCTTGATATGCGGGATGCAGTCGCGGGCCAAAAACAGACCCCGCAGGACCCGCCTCAGATCACCCCCGCGCGTAATGCGTGAGAATCGTTCCGCAGACAGGCTGTCCAGGCTCATGTTGATGCGCCGCAGGCCCGCTTGCGCGAGCGGTTGGGCGAGGCGGTCAAGCAGATAGCCATTGGTGCTCACGCTCAGCTTCTCGACACCCAGGTCACGGGCGCGCGCGACGCGGTCGACAAGCCAGGGATAGAGGAGGGGCTCGCCGCCCGTAAAGCGCATATGCCGCACGCCGAGCGCATGAAAGACCCCGAGCAGCCGGTCGAGTTCGTCGGGGGCGAGATGATCCTTGCGGGCAAAAAGCGGTGTGCCGTCCTCGGGGGAGCAGTACTGGCAGCGCAGATTGCAGTGCTCGGTGAGTGAGACCCGCAGATACGAGATGCGGCGGCCGAACCGATCATGGAGATCGGGTGCCGACTGCGCCAGATCCGCAGTTCCTGCCTTATTGTGCGCGATCCCAGGTTCCAGAGCGGCCCCCCTCCTTGTGCAGCAAACGTATCCCATCGATGACCATGCCGCGGTCCATGGCCTTACACATATCGTAGATGGTCAGAAGGCCGATGCCTACCGCCGTCAGGGCCTCCATCTCCACCCCGGTCGCGTACTGCGTGCGGACGGTGACCGAGCAACGCAGGCTTACGGCATCGAGGAAGTCCCATGCCACCTCGAGCCCGGAGATCGGGACCTGGTGGCAGAGCGGAATCAGCGCGTCTGTGCGCTTGGCCGCCTGGATGGCGGCTATGCGCGCCACGCCCAGCACGTCGCCCTTGCGGCTCGTGCCGGCACGGATGACGGCGGCCGTCTCGGGGGCCATCGTGATGCGCCCCTCGGCCGTGGCCACCCTGTAAGTGGCCGGCTTGCCACTTACGTCCACCATGCGCGCCTGTCCCTCCGCATCGAAATGCGTAAGCGCGCCCCCGCCTTTCTCGTCCGCCATCGCCCGATCCTCGCATGCTTGATTCTTCGGGCACTACTATAGCGGCAGCCCCCGATGGCCTCTAGCGTTCCTCGTAGCTTGGCACGAGACGCCGCTTGCCGGCGCGCGCCGTGTTCTCGGCCCCGGCACGCAGCGCCGGATGCATCTGCGGCAAGGGGCCCGGCATGCGTCCATGATAGAGGTTAACGACATGCTGCGCCTCGACGAAAAAGAGGTAACGCTCAAGCCCGATCCCGACGAAGGCCAGCACCGGCGCAAAGAGTACGGCGAAGCCTATGCCGGCATGGGCTGCTGCGAGCAGGATCGCGATCGGCGCCAGGAAGCCGAGCACATAGACCGCGACCTTGAAGCGCAGCGCGCGGCCGGGGCTTATGCAATTGCTGAACTCGTGGGTAAGGAAGGTCCCGAAGGTATGTCCCTGGTCGAGCAGCCGCACGCGACCGCGCGTGAAGCCCGTGGCCGTCTGCAGGGTGGTCCCGCTCGGGGCGCCGATCCAGAAGTAATAGATGGCCTTCATGACAGCGGCCGCGACCAAAAGCGAGCAGGCGATGCTCGCCATGGCGAGGTCGTGGCGATGGGCCAGCAGGCGGCTCGTGGATAGAACGGTCATGCCGAGGGCAAGCCCCAGGGCGTAGAAGTTCGCCGGCACGAGCGGCGTGTGCCACTGGCGTATGGTGCGCAGGCAGGCGTAGATCATGCCCTGACAGAAGATGGTGACGAGCCCAACCAGCGCTGTCACGTTGCCGAGCAAGAGCGCCACGTTGTCCCTGTCGCTGTTCGTGAAGAACACCCAGCCGAGATAGGCAATCGCGAGCGGATAGAAAAGCACCGCGAACACACCTTCGCGGGCAAGCCACGAGGTCCGCCAGCGGGTGAAGGCGCGCCATGCGTTCTTCGGGTTCGCGAGGTGCGCGGTGGACGAGACCATGCCCATGGTGACGAGCAGCAAGGCAAGCGCCACGAGGATCGCGGTGCGTAGCGGGCTCAGGGCGCCGTCGATCGCGAAGTCGTTGACGACCGCGACCATCGCCATGAGACCAAATCCGGCGCCCGAGAAGAGCGTTAAGAATATGACGGCAAGTGACGGGTTCATATTTTAAGACCCCTTAGTGAAATTTAGCGTTCGACCACGCGGTTGACCCATTCCCTGACCTTACGCGCGAGCGATCCGCGCGGCAGGTCGGAGGTGGGTATCGAAGGCCGCGTCCGCGGCGGCAGATAATGATTCGTCGGGCTGTAGTTCAGCTCGGGCATGAGCGCGTAGCCGCCGCGCTCGCGCACCGCGCGGCTCGTGACGCTTTCCGGATCATCCAGGTCGCCGAACAGGCGGGCGTGCGCAGGACAGGCCAGCACGCAGGCGGGCTGGCGGTCCTCCGGAGGCAGCGCCTCGTCGTAGATGCGATCCACGCATAGGGTGCATTTCTTCATCGTGCCCGACTCGCGGTCGAGTTCGCGCGCGCCGTAGGGGCAGGCCCAGGAGCAATAGTTGCAGCCCATGCACTTGTCCTGGTCCACGAGCACGATGCCGTCTTCCGGGCGCTTGTAGGACGCGCCCGTCGGGCACACGGTCACGCACTCGGCGTTCTCGCAGTGCATGCACGACATCGGGAAGTTGATGGTCTTGTTGTTCGGATAATCGCCGATCTCGTAATGGCGGATGCGATTAAACCAGACCCCGGACGGCTCCTTCCCGTACGGATCGTAGTCGGTGAGCGGCGCTGTGATGGAGCTGGTGTTCCATTGCTTGCACGCGGTTGCGCAGGCGTGGCAGCCCACGCATGTGTCGAGATCGATGACAAGGCCTAAGCGCATGACTTGCTCCTTCTTCAGGCTTTGGCGCGCGTGTTATAGCGCAGCACATCGGGTTTGGGGGCGGCGCCCGGCAAGGGCGGCACGTTGGCGAAGGTGGGCCACACGCCTTCCTCGCCGGGCGCGGCGCGCGTCACCTTCACGCGCAGGTCGTACCAGGCGGCCTGACCTGTGATGGGGTCGGAATTCGTGAGGCGCCGTTCGCCCGCCTTCTCCGGGAGCAGTTCCGAGATCAGGTGATTCATCAGGAAGCCTTGGGTGGCCTCCGGCGCGTCCGGCTTCAGACCCCAGGTTCCGGACTGCTTACCGATCGCGTTCCAGGTCCACACGGTGTCTTCCTGGCAGCCCTCGATCAGGCGCAGCTGCACGCGGATCTTGCCGTTATGCGACTCGACCCACACCCAGTCCTCGTCATGCAGCCCCAGGCTCTCGCCGCGCGCCCGGTTCATGTACAGATGGTTCTGCGCAATGATCTGCCGCAGCCACGCGTTCTGCGAGTCCCAGGAGTGGTACATCATCATGGGCCGCTGGTTGACCGCGAAGAACGGATATTCGTTCTTGTCGACGCGCTGCTGCTCCAAAGGCTCGTAGTAGTCGGGCAGGGGGTCGAAGTAGGTTGCGAGCCGCTCCTGATCGACGCGCTCCTTCGGCATGGGGCCGTCATAGAGGCCGAGCCCGGCCAGGCGGAATTTTTGTATGGCTTCGGAGTAGAGCTCGATCACGATGGGCTCGGGGCTTTTCAGGAAACCGGCCTCGGTGGCAAATTCCAGGTAGCCCTTGTTGGCGAAGCGCAGATAGCGGATACCCTTGGGCAGATGGTACTGGAAGAAGCCCTGGTTCTCGATGTAGCGCTCCCACTGCTCGGGGTTCGGTTCGCCGCGCAGCGACTTGCTGCCATCGACGCCGCGGTAGCCGGCCAGAAAGCCGATCCCGGGCTCGCGCTCGTAATAGGTGATGAAGTCCTTGTAGCCCTTGTATTTGGGCGTGCCGTCGGCGTTCGTGAAGACCGGAAGCTTCAGGCGCGCGCCCAGTTCGACCAACACCTCCTGCCAGGGGCGCACGTCGCGGTCGAGCGCAAGCAGCGGGTGCCGTATCGAATCGCACACGGCGTCGGGTTCGGAGATCGGGCGGTCGAGCAGCGAAATCGCGTCATGACGCTCGAGGTAGGTCGTGTCGGGCAACACCAGGTCCGCGAAGTGAACCGTTTCCGAATGAAAGGCGTCGACCACCACGAGGAACGGGATCTTGTATTCCCCGTCCGGGCCCTTCTCGCGCAGCATGTCCTGGATATTCGCCGTGTTCATGGTCGAGTTCCAGGCCATGTTGGCCATGAAAAAGAGCAGCGTATCGATGGGATACGGGTCGGCCTTCACGGCGTTTGTGATCACCATGTGCATGAGGCCGTGGTTGGCGATCGGGGCCTCCCAGGAATAGGCCTTGTCGATCCGCAGGGGCTGCCCGTCCTCGTCGATGACGAGATCCTCGGGCGCGGTCGGGAAGCCGAGCGGGTGCGCGTCGAGCGGCGTATTGGGGGCGCTGCGCTTCGCGGGCTTGCCGGGCGACGGCACCGGACGCGGGTAGGGGGCCTTGGCGCGGAACCCCCCGGGACAGTCGATGGTACCGAGCAGGATCTGCAGGAAGTGTATCGCGCGCGCCGCCTGGAAGCCGTTGGAATGCGCCGACACGCCGCGCATCGCGTGCATCGACACCGGCCGCCCGATGAACTTGTCATGCTTGCGGCCGGCCCAGTCGGTCCACTCGACTGCGACCTCGATGGTCTCTTTGAAGGCCACATGGGCCATCTCGAGCGCCAGACGCTCGATCGTGCCGGCCGGGATGCCGCAGATCTTGGCGGCGTTCTCGGGCGCGAAGCGCTCGTCCAGATAGCGCTCGGCGAGCAGCGTCATGACGGTCTTCACGGTGCGCCCGTCGGGTGTCTTGTGTTCACCGAAGAGCGCCGGATGGGAGGCGGAATCGAGGCCGTTTACGAAGGCCTCCTGTTTCAGGTCCCATGCAAGCGGGTGGCCGGCCTCGTCCCGATAGATGAGGCCATCACCCTTTTGCCCCGGCGTCTGCACCACGAGGAAGGGCGCGTTCGTGTAGCGGATCAGAAATTCCCAGTCGAAGAGTTCCCGCGAAAGCAGCACGTGGACCATGGACAGGGCAAGGATGGCGTCGGTGCCCGGACGGATGGGGACCCATTCGTCGGCGACCGCCTGGTAGCCCGTGCGCGCCGGATTGATCCCGACGAACTTGCCCCCGCGGCTTTTCAGTTTCTCGATGCCGATTTTCATGGGGTTGGAGTTGTGGTCTTCCGCTACTCCCCAGAGCATGAAGTATTTGGTGCGATCCCAGTCCGGGTCGCCGAACTCCCAGAAAGCGAATCCCAGGCTGTAGAGCCCGGCCGCCGCCATGTTGACCGAGCAGAAGCCGCCGTGGGCCGACCAGTTGAGCGTCCCGAACTGTTCGGCGAACAGGCGCGAGAGCGCCTGCATCTGGTCGCGTCCGGTGAAAAATGCGAATTTGTTGGGGTCGGTCGCGCGGATGCGGGCCAGGCGTTCGGTGAGCATGTCGAGGGCCTGTTCCCAGGAGATCTCGACGAATTCCCCGGCGCCGCGTTCCGTGCCGGGCTTGCGCATGAGCGGGCTGCGCAGGCGCGCCGGCGAGCACTGCTTCATGATGCCGGCCGACCCCTTGGCGCAGAGCACGCCTTTATTGATGGGGTGATTGCGATTACCCTGAATGAAGCGGACCTGATTGTTCTCTATGGTCACCTTGATGCCGCAGCGGCACGCGCACATATAACAGGTGGAGTACTTGATCTCCTGTTTGCTATGGTCGTCGCCATGCTGGACTGCGGACATATGGTCTCCAAAAACGTAAAGGTCCCGATGCAAGGACCTTACACGAAAACCGAAGCGCGATGCTAGGGAATTGTTTTAATAACCTGATAAAAATCAGATAGTTATTTCATGGCATTATGGAGGGTATCACGGTGATTTATAGGAGAGCGGCGAAGCGTCCAAAAGGGGCATCTCAAAAACAGGGGTGAAGCATGGAGTTTCTGCGTTATAAGGTCGCACAGGACCGCTATCGCCTCGGCGTGAGAACGCCCGAGGGTCTATATGATCTGGCTGGCTGCTATAGCCGCTACCGGGAGCAGGGCGGGGGCGCGATCCCGGGGATCGCCAGGGCATTCGCGCAGGGGAGTCTGCGCGCGCTGCTCGAAAGGCCCGGTGTAAGCGCCTTCCTCGAGGCCGTACGCCTGAGTGACGCGCATTGCCGGCCTGCGGTGCTGAACGAGGACGCGGTGACGTTCGGCCCGCCGCTCCACGACCCCGGTCGCTTCATCGGGATCGGTCTCAACTACCGCTGCCACGCGCGCGAGATGGGGCACCCGATACCCTCGGAGCCGCCGCTCTTCGCGAAATGGGCCAACGCCATCTCGGGGCCGGGCGATGACGTCATCTTGCCGGCAAATTCGCAGGCGGTCGACTATGAGATCGAACTCGGCGTCGTCATGGGTCGGCGCGCGCGCGGCGTTTCGGTCAACGATGCCCTCGACCATGTCTTCGGCTACACCGTGATCAATGATGTGAGCGCCCGCGACCTGCAGTTTCGTACCAGCCAATGGCTCGCCGGCAAGATCGCTGATGGCTTCGCGCCCATGGGGCCTGCGGTCGTGGAGAGGGATGACATCGGTCCCTCGCAAGGCCTCACGCTCGAGACCTGGGTCAACGGGGAGTTGCGCCAGCACGGCCATACGTCGGACATGATTTATGACGTCCCGGCCCTCGTGAGCTATTTGTCGCATCTCATCACGCTGGAGCCGGGAGATGTCATTGCCACCGGCACGCCCGCCGGGGTCGGCATGAGTCGCAAACCGCCCCGCTATCTCAATTCGGGGGATGTCGTCCGCATGCGCATTGCGGGGGTGGGAACGATAGAGAACCGCTTTCGCGCGCCTTGAGCGGCGCACGAATGAAGGCCCCCGGCTCTGCCCGGGGGATGGTCTCCGCCGTCAGGCGCCGGCCTTTCGGCATTGTGCGGTGAGCACGTCGAGATGAAACGACCCATCCTCCAGGACGCCTAGACGGTCACGCGCCTCGATCGGGGCATTGCGGAGCAGATCCTTGAGTGTCGCCACGCGCGCCGATGGGGTCAGGGCGCGCGCAACCCAATCATCGAACCCGATTCGGATCCGGAAGTGGTCTGTGCGCGCGGGCATCAGGCCATGGAGGGCCAAGACCGCCATCCACGCGGAGACGGTGTAATTGCGGACATGGCTCGTATCGCGCAAGAGTTCGATCGTTTGCAGATGGGTGTCGGCCAAGGCATCGTCCGGGGCCACGCTGTCGGTCACGATGAAGGTGCCCCCGGGACGCAAGACGCGGGCGATCTCTTGCAGGCCCGAAGACAGATGGCGCCAGTGGTGGGCGCTGAAGCGGCACGTCACGAGATCCATGCTGGCGTCAGGGAACGGGAGATCCGCGGCCGCGGCCTGTTGGCACACGATGTTCGCAGGGGCCGCGCTGGCGGCGCGCGCGCTCGCTATCTTCACCATCTCGAAACTCGCATCGACCGCCTGCACGGCCCCACAGAAGGGCGCCAGGACCAAGGCGACGTGTCCGGGCCCGCAACCGACATCGAGGGCGTGCCGCGGTCGCAAGGACTCGGCTGCGGCCCGGAAGAGGGGGAGATCCGGGCCATCGGCGTGTATCGGGCTCTTTTCGTAGCGCGCGGCGACTGTGTCGAATTGGCGGGTGACATCCTGTTCATGGCTCATGTGGCACGTTCTCCAAAGGTGGGTGCCGCCAAGCATACCCGTGTTATATACGGGTACCAGATGGGCTGGTTATACTGGTACAAGCACCCATGGGATCGGCGATGACCGCGCGACGAAAAGAACTCGGGCGCTTCCTGCGGACCCTGCGGGAGCGCTCGCCCGCCCCGACCGGGGCGCGCAGGCGTCGCACGCCGGGGCTTCGCCGCGAGGAGTTGGCCGCGCAGTGCGGCATCAGCGCGACCTGGTATACATGGATCGAACAGGGGAGGGCCGGCGGCGTGTCGCCGGACACCCTGGCGCGGCTGGCCGACGCGCTGCTCGTCACCGATGCCGAGCGGCGCTACCTCTGGGAGATCGCGGGCCTGGGGCCGCAGCGCCTGCCGCGCACGGTCCCGCAGGCGCCCGCTGAGGTCGTCTCCGTCCTTGCCCATATCGCCGCGCCAGCCTACTGCCTGGGGCGCTACTGGGATGCCCTGGCGTGGAACGACGAGGCGCGGGAATTGTTTCCGGACTGGCTGGGGGAGGGGGCCTGCGAGCGCAACCTGCTCGACTTCGTCTTTTCTGTGCCGGCCGCCCGTGACTTCATCGTGGACTGGCCGGAGCGGGCACGCCGTTTGGTCGCCGAGTTCGCGGCGGACGCGGCCGATCTGGCGGCTGATCCGCGATACGACGAGATGGTGGTGGATCTCTCGGCGCGCAGCGTCGAGTTTCGCGATTATTGGCAGCGCCGGGAGGTTTCCTTCAGGGACCCGGCCCTGAAGAGCTTTCGCCACCCCGTCCGCGGTCTGGTCGTTTACGAACAGACCACGTTTGCCCCGCTCGTGATGCGCGACCTGAAGCTCGTGATCCTCTGCCGCCGTTCAAGCGGTTGACGGGCGCGGCCAGCGGACGAACCGCCTGTCCGTTGGTCGCACCGTCTTCTATCTATCCGGGCTTACCGACCCTTGCGGCCGGCCTTCTTTTTCGTCGCCGCGGCCTTGGGGGCGCTCTTCGGAGTCGCCTTGGGGGCCGACTTGGACGCCGACTTCGGTGCCGTCTTTTCCGTGGGGCCGCCGCTCAGGTTCTCCTCGAGAAACGCGAGCAATTCCCCGATGGTTGCGAGGACCGGCGAATAGCGTATCGATCGCCCCTCGCGAGACGGCTTGATAAGTCCAGCCTGAGTGAGCTGTGACAGATGGAAGGAGGAGGTGGCCGGCGCCAGTTTCAGGCGCAGGGCGATTTGCCCGGCTACGAGCCCATCGGGCCCGACCTTGACCAATAGACGCACGATACCAAGCCGCGTCTCCTGCGCCAGTGCCGTCAATGCCCGCGTTGCCGCTGTAATCTTCATTGTCATCGATTGGGTTTACCTTAAAAAATGACCGTCCATTCGTCAAAGACAACGCAATTCCTTTATGGTTCCACGGATGCCTACCTTAAAGGATCGCTGTCCATCTTGGTACCGAGAAAAGGCCCAGTCTTGGCCCTTTGCGTGCGCACTATACCGCATTTTAGCGACAATAGCAGCACCTCTTTTTCTCCAGCGCGATTATTGGCTGTCATGCGTTATTGGGCATGGAATCATAGACGTGTGAAACTGCCGGCATACGCACAGGGAAAGTGCGCCAATAGCTGGCGCCGGTCGTGGCGGTTTGCTGGGCCCCGGGACCCGATCCGGGTGCCCGGAGGCGGGTTCGATATGGGATAATGAGCGGACTCGGGGTCGATGAACGGCGTCAATGGGAGGACGGAGTGGGCGGGAACTACGAGCATTACCTGAAACCGGCGCAAGAGGCCGCTGAACGCGCGGCGGCGGCGATACTGAAACACTATCGGGCAGAAGGGCCCGTTGCCTTGAAAAGCGACGGAAGCCCCGTGACTCCGGCGGATCATGCCGCGCATGAGGCGATCATGGAAGTCCTCGGGCGCGCCACGCCGGAGGTTCCCGTGGCCTCCGAGGAGGGCGATGAGATCACGGGAGGCCGGTATTGGTCCGTGGATCCGCTGGATGGGACCAAGGAGTATGTGGCGCGCACCGATGCGTTCGTGGTGAATGTGGCGTTGGTCGAGGACGGGCGGGCCGTCGTGGGCGTGATCCATGTCCCCGTCACGGGCGAATGCTACTTCGCGGCGAAAGGTGGCGGGGCGTTCAAGAAGGACCGCGAGGGGATTCGCCGTCTTGGCGGGCGGGCCTTCCCGGGCGGGACTGTGCGCGTCGTCGGAAGCGCGCGCCACGGCACGGAGGCGGTGACGAGCCTTTGCGAGGCCCTGGCATGCGATGAGCGCGGGATAGAGCGGGCGGCGCTCGGCTCGGCCTGGAAGTTCGGCTGGCTTGCGGAAGGCCGCGCCGATCTCTACCCACGTTTCGGTCCCACTCATACGTGGGATACGGCTGCCGGACAATGCCTGGTGGAGGAAAGCGGGGGCGCGATATGGACTGCCGGGCGGCGGCCGCTTGCGTACGATCACCCGCGACAGCTGAATCCCTCGTTCGTGGCGGTCGCCGATCGCCGTTACCCATGGCCGGATTTTCTCTGATCCCGGGGGGGCGGGCCTTCCGGGGACAGGCAGCCGGCTCGCTTGGGTATTTCCAAAGCGATGTGGGCTTGCATCACCGTCCACGTTCAGGGGAAGCGATAGCCGATGCCCAGGAACTCCCAGCCGAGATTCGGGCCGGATCGGTCGAAGCCGCAGATCTGCTTACAGTTGCTGAAGTGCGTCCATAGGGCCTCGAGGCGCGGCGTGAAGCGGTAGGCCAGGCGCAGCTCGAAGTTCCAGTGCGTGCCGTTCACGAAGGTTGTGTGCGTGAGATACGCGCCGCCCAGACCCAGGACGACCGATCCTATCCGGTAGTTGTAATCAAGGCCTGCCACCGCGCTTTTTTGAAACCCCCCGACGAAGACGCCGACCGGCCCCTGTCGTCGCCTTACGAAGACCGCCTTCTGGGAGGCGGCGTATTTGACGGCCGTGGCCCCCACGAGCGTCCAGTGGGCGGGGATCCAGAAGGATGTCAAAAGCGGGGGCAGGAACGAAACAAGCGGGGCGCGGCCCGGATGGCGGACGAGGCCTTTCAGCACGGTATGGTCCTGATGGCAGTTGATGAGGGCCGGTCGATTCGTGGGGCAGTGCCCACGGCGGCACGGTCATGAAATCATAAGAGCGTCGGGCCCGCCATCCGTCCGTGGTGCCGAGTGACCCACGCCAGTGGGGGCCCAAACCACCCCCTCCCACCACATTAG
Organism: Pseudomonadota bacterium; assembly: GCA_021816425.1. Taxonomy (GTDB): domain Bacteria; phylum Pseudomonadota; class Gammaproteobacteria; order Acidiferrobacterales; family Acidiferrobacteraceae; genus Acidiferrobacter. The sequence continues at coordinate 15,511 of JAKAXT010000009.1, forward strand.
CCGGTAGTGATATACTATACTCTAAAAACAATCTTCACTTCGAGGTGGCTTATGTCTGTGGAACGCGTGGTATTGGCCTTCGCAGGTAGCGTGATCTTGGCGAGTCTGCTGCTCGCCCATTATGTCTCGGCGGATTGGCTGTGGTTGACGGCATTCGTCGGCGCCAACCTCCTGCAGTCCTCGTTCACGGGCTTCTGCCCGCTCGCCAAGATACTGAAGGCGATGGGTCTCCAGGCCGGCTGCGCCTTCCAGTAGACTGCCCCCCCGGGCGGCAGGACGGCCGAGGGGCCGTCGCCGCCCGGAACCCGCCATCCGACTCCGGGAGGGTGAGTGCGGGATTTCCGAAAAGGGGCCCGGCCCGCGTTGCCGGGCGCCCCTTCGCTTTAGCATGGCCCCCTTCTTTTCGTGACGCCTCCCCGATCGTATCGGGGCGTGGTTTACAGGCCCGCCTACCGGGCAATATCTTTCCGAGGCTCCGGCACGGCGACGACCCGCCGGCCGAGTCGCCCCCGGTGCCCGCGGGCCATGTCCGCCATCGCATGCGTGGCAGCCCTCAGGGGACGCCGCCCGTCTCGCTCCCAGGACCCCGTTTCCGTCTTCGGCCGACGCCGGATCGGTTTTGGCGCGGGGCCAGGGCACGGCCCGTTTTCAGAGGCCCTGGGCGGAGGTGTCGCGGGTGGTGCCGTTGTGGGCGACGATCACATCGCGTGCGCGGGTCGCGAGGGCGCGCGCCGTGAGACCCGTCGACAGCTCGGGGGCGAGAAAGCGGAGTTCGACCGTGAACTCACCGCGTGCGCGCAAGAGTCCCCATAGGTGGTGGAGCAGGGTGTCGTCGCCGATGAAGGGCGCGGCGGGATGGGTGGCGCCCGAGCGGTCAGGGTAGCGTACGGCGACGGGCTGAACCGGGCATCCCGCCTCGATCGCCGCCGCAAAGAGGCGCGCGTGGAAAGGGCGCACCTGGCGGCCGTCGGTCGAGGTCCCTTCGGGGAAAAGCAGGACCGACTGATCGCGGATGAAGGCTTCGGTCATGCGGGCCGCGACCGCCGCCGAGGCTTTGCGGTCCCCGCGCCTGATGTAGAAGGTCCCGGCTCGGCGCGCAAGCCAACCCAAGAGCGGCCATGTCTCGACCTCGGACTTCGCGACGAAATGTCCCGGACAGAGGGTCCCGAGGGCGGCGATGTCGACCCAGGAGATGTGGTTGGCGACTATGAGGGTCGGCCCCTCCACCGGGCGGCCCAGGGCCTCGAGGCGGATGCCGAGGAGCGAGAGGACGCCCCAGTGCCAGAAACGCACCACGCGCTGGCCGGCGGCCGTGTCGCTGAGCGCGTCCGAGGGGACGACGGCGGCGACCAGCGTCCCCCACAGGGCGTGCGCGATCAGTCCCAGGAGTCGGACCAGGGCCCCGCCCGGCAGCTTCACGCGACTTGTTGCTTATAGGAGCGCCCGAGGAGGCGCTCGAGATAGCGCCGGTTGAAGCGGCTACGGAATAAAAGGATCAGGACATCAGCCACGTCGAAGGCCGGATCGAGGCACGGGGCGCCCCCCACATAGGCGCCGAGGCGCATGTAGGCGCGTAGCAAGGCGGGAGCGGCGCTCTCGTCGCCCGCGCCCTCGTCGCCCGTGTCCGCGGCGAGGGGGTTGCGCGGCGTCACGCGAATGGGCTCCGGGCAGCCGTAGCGGCGGATGAGGGTCGCCACGGTGCGCAAGGCCTGGGTGCGATCCGGATTCAAGGGAACGCTGCCGCACCCGATCAGGTAATCGTAAGGCCCCTCCTCCATGAATCGGGCGAGACCGGCCAACAGAAGGGCGATGGCGGGACCGCGACGGTAGTCGGTGTGGACGCAGATCCGTCCGATCTCCATGATGCGGCCAGGCAGGGCCAGGACGGGCGCGAGATCGAACTCCGCCTGCGAGTAGAAGCCCTCGCAACGGCCGGCGGCCTCCTGGGTCAGGATGCGCGAGCACGCGACCACACGGTCCATGTCGTCGCGGACGACGATGTGGACGCAGTAGGGGTCGAAGCGGTCCTCGTCGTATTCGCGATCCTTGTCGCCGATCGCCGCGCCCAGCTCGCGGGCGAACACCTGATAGCGCAGCCTTTGCGCTTCTGCGATTTCGTCCGCCGTTTTCGCGAACTCCACTCGCAGATTCTGCGCCCTCAAGTCATCCATATTCGTTCCCCGCGCCTCGGCTACCAGTATGGCTCATCGTAATGGGCCTAAAGCTACTGTTACCGTGGCGGGCGCGTCAAGCGCTCAAGGTTGGTAAAACTGGAGGCGGGTGTCTCCCACCTCGATGATATCACCCGATGCCAGGAGTTGGCCGCCGGCGGCTACGGCCTTGCCGTTATGGGAGACATGGGTCCCGTCGGTGCCCACCATCAGGGTGTAGCGATCGCCTGTACGGGAAAGGAACGCGGCCGACTGGCCGGCCATCCCCAGATGGGTGACCGTGCTCGTGAGCTCGATGCGCTTGCCGCTGTTGAACCCCGTGAGGACGAACAAGGCGGCATCGCCGAACGTCGCGGGCTGCGGCGTCGCAGGCACGAGATCCTGGTCCTGGTCCTGGTAGAGCAGGGTGTATTTGCCGATCGTGATCTCGTCCCCGGGTTTCAGGTGGTGCTTGCGCATGCGGCGCTTGTTGATGTAGGTCCCGTTGGTGCTGTCCAGGTCCTTCAAAAAGGAGTCCTGGCCGACTGTGAATATGCTCGCGTGGTCGGCGCTCACGGCGGCGTCCTCCAGAACGAGCGCGTGGGTGGGGCGGCGGCCGATGGACAGGTCTCCCTGGGGGAGCTGAAGTTGGCGGATGACGGCTTTATTCAGGGTTACGATGATGCTCGGCATGCTGTCCATAAACGTCGTGTCTCCGAGATGATGAGTATAGACGATACCGCCACCCTTAAGGACTTAGGAGGCGCTCCAATGCCCCCTGATAGATCCGTGTGAGGCGCGCGAGATCGTCAACCCCGACTGCTTCGTTCACCTTATGAATAGAGCCGTTTAATGGTCCGAATTCAAGGACTTCAGTACCAAAGGGGGCAACGAACCGACCATCGGACGTACCCCCGGCGGTCGAGTATCCGGGCTCCCTCCCGGTCTCCGCCTTGATGCTGGCCGCGAGCGCCGTCTTGAGCGGGCCGTTGGCGGTCAGAAACGGTTCGCCGGAGAGCCGCCAGGTCAATGAGTAACGCAGGCCGTGGGCGGCGAGCAGCTGCTCGATGCGCTCGCGCAGCAGGGGCGCCGGCGTGGTCGGGGCATAGCGCACATTGAAGAGGGCGCGCAGGCTGCCGGGGATGACGTTATCGGCCCCCGTGCCGGCTTCGATGTTGGAGAACTGGAGGCGGGTTGGGGGAAAGTCCGCCGAGCCCTCGTCCCAGACCGTCGACACGAGGGCCTGCAAGGCCGGCGCGAAGCGGGCTATGGGGTTGTCGGCGCGCTCCGGATAGGCGACATGGCCCTGGACCCCGTGGATGACGAGATCTCCGTTCAGGGAGCCGCGGCGCCCATGCTTTACGGTGTCGCCCAAAGACTCGCTGCACGAGGGCTCCCCGACCACGCAGTAGTCGATCGTTTCGCCGCGCGCCGCGAGTGTCCTCAGGACCTGCACGGTGCCATCACGGGCGACCCCTTCCTCGTCCGAAGTCAGGATAAGGCCCACCGAGCCCCGATGCGCGGGGTGCTGGCGCACGAAGGCGATCAAGGCCTGCACGAAGGCCGCGACCGCGCCTTTCATGTCGGCTGCGCCGCGCCCATAGAGCATCCCGTCTTTGATGGTCGGCACGAAAGGGGGCGTCGCCCAGTCGGAGAGGGGTCCGGGCGGAACCACGTCGGTGTGCCCGAGAAAGATGACCAGGGGTGCGGCATCCCCGTGGCGCGCCCAGAGGTTGGTGACGTCGCCGAATACGAGGGATTCCGTGTGGAAGCCGGCGGCCGACAGGAGGTCTGCGATGTGGGCCTGGCAGCCGGCGTCGTCGGGCGTCACCGACGGGCGGCGGATCAATTCCAGGGCCAGTTCGACGGTCGCGTCCATCGGCTAGATGTCACGCAGCAGGGCGTTGATCCCGACCTTGGCGCGGGTCTTGGCATCCACGCGCTTGACGATCACCGCGCAATAGAGGCTATGGCTCCCGTCCCGGGCAGGCAGCGAGCCCGATACCACGACCGAGCCCGCCGGCACGCGCCCATAGAGGATTTCGCCGGTCTCGCGATTCAATATCTTCGTGCTTTGCCCGATGAAGACCCCCATGGAGACCACGCTGCCGCGTTCGACGATCACACCTTCCACGATCTCCGAGCGCGCGCCGATGAAGCAGTCGTCTTCTATGATCGTCGGGGCCGCCTGCAAAGGCTCCAGGACGCCGCCTATGCCGACCCCTCCGCTTAGATGGACGTTCTTGCCGATCTGCGCGCACGAGCCGACGGTGGCCCAGGTGTCCACCATGGTGCCTCTGTCGACGTAGGCCCCGATGTTGACGTAGGAGGGCATGAGCACGGTCTGCGGCCCGATGTAGGCGCCGCGGCGCACGGCGGCCGGCGGCACGACCCGAAACCCCCCCTCGCGAAACATGTGAGAGTCATAGGCCGCGAACTTGGAAGGCACCTTGTCGTAATAGAGGGCATCGCCCCCCTTGACGAGGACATTGTCCTCGATCCGGAAGGAGAGCAAGACGGCCTTCTTGACCCATTCGTTGACCTTCCAGCCCGCGTCCGTGGGTTCCGCGACCCGCAGGGTGCCCCGGTCGAGGTCGTCGATGACGCCCTGTATGGCCTCCTTGAGTCCGGTGTCGACCTTGCGTGGCGTGATGTTCGCCCGGTCCTCATAGGCCGCTTCAATGAGCGATTGACGTGTCATCGTGGTTCCTCGTTAATGATTCGACATAGGATCTGAGGCGCCGCGCGCCTTCCAGACATTCGGCGCGGGGTCCCACGAGGGCCAGGCGGATGTAGCCGGCCCCCGGATCGCCCCCGCCACTCGGTCGGGAGAGGTAGGAGCCCGGCAGCGCCAGTACGTTCTGGCTGGCATAGAGCCCAGCGACGAAGGTCTCGTCGTCGATGGGAGTGCGGACCCAGAGATAAAAGCCCCCGTGGGGCCGCGAGACCGGCAGGACATCGCCAAGAACGGCGATGACATCGGCGAATTTCTCACGGTATTGCCGGCGATTTTCACGGACGTGCGTTTCGTCGGCAAGCGCCGGGATGGCGACCATCTGGGCGAGCTGCGAAGGGGCCGACCCGAGATAGGTGCGCAAAGTGAGCAGTCCCGCCATGAACTCCGCCTCGCCGCCCGCAAAGCCAAAGCGCAGGCCCGGGACGTTGGAGCGCTTCGAGAGGCTGTGCACCGCCACGCAGTGCGCGAAGTCATGGACTCCATGGTCGTAGGCGCACGCCAAGAGGCCCTCGGGCGGCGCCTCCTCGTCCAGGTAGATCTCCGAGTAGCACTCGTCCGCCACGATCAGAAAGTCATGCCGGTGGGCGAGATCCAGGAGTTCGCCGTACTCCGAGCGCCCCATGACCTGTCCGGTCGGATTCCCGGGACTGCACGTGATGACGGCCTGGGTGCGTTCGAGGATGGGGCGCGGGATGCTCGAGAGGTCCATGCGAAAATCGCGCGCGGCGTCCGTGTTCACATAGTAGGGTTCGGCCCCGGCCAGGAGGGCCGCCCCTTCGTAGATCTGATAGAAGGGGTTGGGCATGACCACGACCGGACGTTCGGCGCGGCGGTCGACGCAGGCCTGGATGACCGAGTAGAGCGCCTCGCGGCTCCCCGAAGTCGGCAGCACGTGACGCTTGGGGTCGATGGCGCCCGCCGGCAGCCCGAAACGGCGCGTGAACCAGGCGGCGATGGAGGCGCGCAGCGCGTCCGTGCCGCGCGTCTGGGGGTAGGTCGACAAGCCGTCGAGGGCGCCTGTAAGCTCCGCGGTGATCACAGCGGGCGCCGGGTGGCGCGGTTCGCCTATCGCCATATTGATGCGCGTAAGCGCAGGGGCCTCAAGGCCGGCGGTCAAGGCGGCAAGGCGCTGAAACGGGTAGGGGTGCAGCAGTGCGAGACTGGGGTTCATGGGCGATGTGGGCGCATAAGTTTGGTGGATTATACGGGAGCGGGGGGCGGTGACCAAGAAGGCCGCCATGGCGGGCGGCGCACTCCTGGTCGGCGCAGGCTCATGGGGCGTCATCTGGTACCCGCTGCGGGCGTTGAGCCGTGCCGGCCTGTCCGGTCTGTGGCTTGCGCTTTTCATGTACGGCGGCGCGGCGGTGGCGGGCCTGCTCCTGTTTCGTGGGAGGCGAAGCGCGCATGGGCCGCGTTGGGTATGGCCTGCATTGGCGATCCTGGGGGGGATCACCAACATCGGTTTCGTGGTGGCGATCCTGCATGACGACATCCTGCGCGTCACCCTGCTCTTCTATCTTTCCCCCGTGTGGTCGGTGCTCGCGGCGCGCGCGGCTTTGGGCGAGCGCCTCACAGCGCCCGTCATCAGCGGCATCGGCTGCGCGCTTCTCGGGGTCCTGGTGCTCCTCTGGCGGCAGGCGAGTCTCGCCTTAAACGGCTATGACGTCTTGGCGCTCTTCTCGGGAGCGGCGTTCGCCTTGGCCAACGTGCTATTGCGGGCCTATCCGGGTCTTGCCTTGGAGGTGAAGGTCCAGGCGACCTTCGTCGGCGTGGTGGTCGTCGGGGGTCTGGCGCTCGCCTTCAGCGCGCCCGCCCTCCCGCAGGCGCACGCGCTCCCGGTGCTGATCGCCATGGTCGCAGGCGGGCTCGCGATCTTCGCCATCACTTATCTCGTGCAGTACGGGGTGACGGAGCTGCCGGTGCGCCTGTCGTCGGTCCTTTTGCTCTTCGAGGTGGTGACGGCGGCGTTTTCGCAACACATCCTCTTGCATGGCGCGCTGGGCGCGCAGGCGATCGCGGGGGCGTGCGCGGTCGCCCTGGGGGCGACCCTGGTGGCGATCTACGGGGCCTGAGCGGCGGCCGGAGCGCGCTCGCCAAAGAGCGCACGCCCGACACGGATGATGGTGGCGCCCTCGGCGATCGCCCAGGGATAGTCGTCGCTCATGCCCATGGAGAGCTCATTGAAGCCTGGCAGGTCGAATGCCTGGCGGCTTGCGCCGGCAAGCTCGCGCAGGCGCGCAAAGGCCTTGCGCACGACGCCCTCCGAACCGCCGTGGGGCGCCATGGCCATGAGGCCCACGAGATCGAGGCCCATGCGGGGGTGTGCGCCATAGGCCTCGAGGAAGGGGAAGAGATCGGCCGGGGCGACGCCATGCTTGCGCGGGTCGGCGGTGACGTTGACCTCGATCAGGACGCGCAGGCGGGCGTTCGAGGCGGCGAGCTGTCGGGACAAGGCGTCGGCGGTCTGCAGGTTCTCGAGCGAGTGCAGCCAATGGAAGCGACCCGCGATGACCCGCGCCTTGTTGCGCTGCAGGGGGCCCAGGAAGTGCCACTCGAGGGCGGAGTCGGATAAAGCCGCGATCTTGGCGCCGCCCTCCTTTGCGCGGCTTTCCCCGAAATCCCGTTGGCCGCAGGCGGCAAGCTCCGCAAGCGCCTCCGGCGGGTGAAACTTGGAGACCGCGACCAGCCGCACGGCCGCGGGCTCGCGGCCGCTCGCGCGCGCCGCCTCCTCGATGCGCGCCATGACACGGGCATATCGTTCGCAGGTCTCGTCCATGGCGGCAGTGTAGCGGGTAGGGGCGCGTATCCAAAGTGCGGCCGCTCTGGCATACTCTCGCCATGCAAGCCATTGCCCGGATTCTCCATCACTCGCTTCCGAAGCCGCCCGTGGATCTGGTGCTGGGGCCCGATCTGCAAGCGGTCTGGGAACGATGCCGGCCGGAGGGGCTTAAGGCGGTGGAGGTCCTTTTCTATTGCCGGGGGCGCTTGTTCCTCATGGTCCCCGGTTCGGCGGCCGCGGCCAGGCTCCGGCAGGAGGGCCCCGATCTCCTGGCGCGCCTGCGTACGCAGCCGGGCCTGGGCGATCTGCGCGAGATCGTGACCCGTCGCACCGGGCGCCAGCCGCCGGGCGCCGTCACGAAGGCTGCGGTGCCATCCCGGTCGGCGCTTGGCGCGCGGTGTTTCGGGTCGCTTGCCGAGGCGGTCGACGACCCTTCGCTGAAGGCGAGCCTCGCGCGGCTTGCCGCGGCGCTCGCAACGGACGACTCACGGGGCGCATGACGCGATTTTTCGAGCTTTTCGTCGGCCTGCGCTACATGCGCGCGCGACGGCGGAATCATTTCATCTCCTTCATATCGGCCACGTCGCTGGTCGGCATTGCGCTTGGCGTCATGGCGCTCATCACCGTCTTGTCGGTGATGAACGGCTTCCAGAGTACGCTGCGTAACCGAATACTGGGCGTGATCTCCGATGTGACGATCAGCGGTCCCCAGCATCGCATGGCCCATTGGAGGAGGGCGGAGCATGTCGCGCTGGCGCAGAAGGGCGTGCTCGCGGCGGCCCCCTACGTGCGCGGCGAGGGCTTGCTGGTCCACGGGCGCTATTCGAGCGGGGCATTGATTCGCGGGGTGGTTCCGCAGAAGGAGAAGGCGGTATCGGACATCGCCGCCCACATCGTGCAAGGGCGACTGACGCGTCTGCGTCCCGGACGCTTCGGCATCGTGCTGGGCCGTTATCTCGCGTGGCGCCTCGGCGCCACCGTGGGTTCGCGGGTGTTGTTGGTGGCGCCGGGCGGCATGGTGACGCCCGCGGGCTTCCTGCCGCGCCTCAGAAGCTTCAAGGTGGTGGGGATCTTCGACGTCGGCATGTATGAATATGACGCGGGGCTTGCCCTGATCGACATGAATGATGCGCAAGCCCTCTACCGGATGGGTGCCAACGTGAGCGGCGTGCGCCTGAAGATCGCGAATATCGACCGCGCGCCCCACATACGCCGGGTGCTGCGCACGAAACTCCCGGGCTATGACGAGGTGCGTGACTGGAGCCAGGAGCACGCCAACTTCTTCCGGGCCCTGAAGATCGAGAAGACCGTCATGTTCGTGATCCTGCTGCTCATCGTGGCGGTCGCGGCCTTCAATATCGTGGCGACCCTGGTCATGGTCGTGACCGATAAGCGCGCGGATATCGCGATTTTGCGGACGCTCGGGGCGAGCCCGGCAAGCGTGCTTGTCATATTTCTCGTGCAGGGCACCTTGATCGGGCTCTTCGGGACCTTGCTGGGCGTGGTTGCGGGGGTCCTTCTGTCCTTGAACGTGACCACGATCGTGCCGTTCATAGAGCATGTGTTCCATACGCATTTCCTGTCGGCCAACGTCTATTACATAAGCGAGCTGCCCTCGCGTCTGCGATGGCAGGATGTGTGGCACGTGGCGGTCGTTTCCTTCTTGATGAGCTTCCTTGCGACCGTGTATCCGGCGTGGCGGGCGGCCAAGACCCAACCCGCCGAGGCCTTGCGTTACGAATGAGCGACGTGATCCGTGCCGAGGCGTTGGCGAAGACCTTTACCGAGGATGTCTTGTCGGTCGACGTCCTGCGCCACATCGACCTCGTCGTGAAGCCCGCGGACATGCTCGCCATCGTCGGGGCCTCGGGGGCCGGCAAGAGCACGCTGCTCCACCTTCTGGCGGGGCTCGACAAACCGAGCGCGGGCAGGGTCTTCGTGGACGGGCGCGACATGGGGCGGCTGAACGAGACGGAACGGGGGCGGGTGCGCAATCGGGCGCTGGGCTTCGTCTACCAGTTCCACCACCTCCTGCACGAATTCACGGCGCTCGAAAATGTCGCCATGCCGCTTTTGATCAGACGCGAGGCGCCGAGGACCGCGAGCAAGCGGGCGCGCGAGATGCTAAAGCGCGTGGGGCTCGCCGATCGCGTCGCGCATAAGCCGGCCGAACTCTCCGGAGGCGAACGTCAGCGCGTCGCCATCGCCCGCGCCGTGGTCCACGAGCCGCGCTGTGTGCTGGCCGACGAGCCGACCGGCAACCTCGATTCGCGCAACGCGGCCGATGTCTTTGCGCTTTTGCGCGATCTGAACGTGTCGCTCGGGACGAGCCTCGTGCTCGTGACCCACGACCACAAGCTGGCGCGATCGTTGGGGCGCGTCGGCGTCATAGCCGACGGCTGCCTGTCGTTTGCGGACGCGGCCACGCTTCCCAGCTCGGAGAGGCCTTGCTAGAGTAATGACGATCAGAGAAGGATGGGTGCGGTGCTGGATCTCATAAAGGCAGGCGGCTTCGTCATGTGGCCGCTCATGTTGTGTTCGGTGTTGGCGGTCGCGATCATCGGGGAACGTCTCGTGGCCCTGCGCCGGGGGCGGGTCGCTCCCCCCGCCGCCGCGGCGGCGGCGCGGGAATGGGGCATGCGCGGGGATGTGAGCCCCGAGCAGCTGAAGACCCTCGAGGAGGGCTCGGCGTTGGGACAGGTCCTGGCGGTGGGGCTCGTGAACAGACGGCATCCGCGGACGATCGTGCGTGAGGCGATCGAGGACGCGGGACGCCACGTGGCCTCCGAGCTCGATCGCTACCTGGACGCCCTGGGAACGATCGCCGCGGTCGCCCCGTTTCTCGGGCTCCTTGGCACCGTTCTTGGCATGATCCGCATGTTTTCGGGGCTTGGCGAGGCCGGCGTCGGGAACCCGGCCGTACTCGCGACCGGCATAGCCCAGGCGCTCACGGATACGGCCACGGGGCTTGGCATCGCCATACCGAGCCTGATCTTCTACCGGTATTTGCGTTCCCGGGTCAACACGCTGCTCGTCGACATGGAACGCGAGGCCGTGCGCCTCGTGGAGATCCTGAAAGGCGAGCGCGAGGGCGGCTGATGCGTTTTCGTAAACGCGCCGTGGACGAGCCCGAGATCAATCTCGTGCCGATGATCGATGTGCTGCTCATGACGCTCATCTTTCTTGTGCTCACGACGAGCTTCGCGCACGAATCGGCCCTGAAGGTCCAGTTGCCGCAGGCGCATCCCAAGCAGCCGGTTAAGGCGCAGGGCGTGCACATCGTGATCGATGGGGCGGGAACATTCTCGGTGGATGGCGCGGTCGTGCAGGGCAGCGAACGGTCCATCATGCGAGCGCTCGCCGCGCACGCGCATGGCCCGAAAACGCTCGTGATCCTCTACGCCGACCGCAACGCACCCTATCGCGCGGTGGTCCACGCGCTCGATGCAGCCCGGCGCCTGGGCCTCGGTCGGATCGTGTTTGCGACCAAGGTGCGCGGGACATCGTGACGCGGCAGGACAAGGCTCTTTACCGGAGATTGCTGCGCTATACCTGGCCCTATCGCGGGGCCTTTCTCCTGGCGGTCGTCGGCATGATGGTCGGGTCGGCGACCGAGCCCGTGTTCGCCGCGCTCATGCGGCCACTGCTTAACGGCGGCTTCGTCCACAAGAACCCCACGAGCATACGGCTCATGCCGGTCGCCGTGATCGGTCTTTTCCTCGTGCGCGGCATCGCATCCTTCACGGCGAATTACCTCATGAACTGGGTGGGCCGGCGCATCGTCTTCGACATCCGGGGGGAGATGTTCGCGCGCCTCCTGTATCTGCCGACCACCTTCTTCGATGTCCACTCCTCCGGCGTCCTCATCGCCAAGCTCATCTATGACGTAGAGCAGGTGGCGAGTGCCGCGACGCGCGCCTTGTCCACGCTCGTGAAGGACAATGCCACGGTGTTGGGGCTCCTTGGCTGGATGTTCTATCTGAACTGGAAGCTGACGATCGCGATCCTGGTGGCGGCCCCCGTGATCACGCTCATGAACCGACGCATGGGGAAACGGTTTCGGCGGACCAGCCACTCGATCCAGGAATCCATGGGCGCGATCTCGCACGTGGTCCAGGAGGCGGCGGACGGGCATAGGGTGATCAAGACCTTCGGCGGTCAGGACGAGGCGCTGAAGAACTTCAGGGAGACCAACGAAGCGAACCGGCGCGAGAATATGCGCCGGGCGCGGGTGGCTGCATCCGGGGTTCCCATAGTGCAGCTCATGGCGGCATCGGCGCTGGCCTGGGTCGTCTACGAGGCCATGCGCGAACCGCACGCGACGGTCGGGGGGTTCATGTCCTACGTGACGGCCATGATGATGCTGCTTGCGCCCATCAAGCGGCTCACGCAGATCAACGAGACCCTGCAGACCGGAATCGCCGCCTCGCAGAGCGTCTTTTCGTTCATCGACGAGCCGCGCGAGGCCGAGACCGGGGGGCGCACGCTAAGCGCCGTGCGCGGCGAGGTCGCCTACCACGATGTCACCTTCCGCTATACCCGCGAGGGCCGGCCCGCCGTTTCCGGCGTGTCCTTCGTGCTGCGTGCCGGACAGACCCTCGCGCTGGTAGGGACATCCGGCAGCGGCAAGACCACGATCGCCAACCTCCTGCCGCGTTTTTACGAGCCGGAGTCGGGCACGATCACGCTCGATGGCGTGGACACGCGCGACCTCGCGCTTGCCGACCTGCGCTCCCACATCGCGCTCGTGAGCCAGGAGACCATGCTGTTCGACACGACCATTCGGCAGAATATCCTGTATGGGCACAAGGGCGGGGTGGAGGAGGCGCGGCTCATGGAGATCGTGGAGGCGGCCCACGTCGCCGAATTCCTGAAAGATCTGCCAAAGGGCCTGGATACGCTCGTAGGTGAACGCGGCGTGCGACTGTCCGGAGGGCAGCGGCAGCGGATCGCCATCGCCCGCGCGCTGCTGAAGGATGCGCCGGTCCTGATCTTGGACGAGGCGACCGCGGCTCTGGACACCGAATCCGAACGGCATGTGCAGGCGGCCATGACGCGCCTCATGCGTAATCGCACGACGCTCGTCATCGCCCATCGCCTGTCGACCATCGAGCATGCCGACTGCATCCTCGTGATGAGCAAGGGGTGCGTCGTGGAGCGGGGCACGCATGCCGAACTTCTGGCCCTGAACACGATGTATGCGCGACTGCACCAGATGCAGTTCCATGGTTGACGACCGCGCGTATGAGGGGGGCCGCCTCGCGGGCCTGGCGGCCGATATCCGCGACCGTTTGAGCGGAAACGCGCCGCGCGCCAATGCGCGACGGGGGTTCCTGCGGCCGGCCCCGGGCTCCGGGCGCACGCTCTGGATCAAGACCGACAGCCGCGAGGTCACGGGCAGGCTGGCCGCGGAGATCGCGCGGTCGGTGCGCGAGCGGCGCGCCGACCTGCCGATCGTCGTCACTTTCGAACAGGAGCATCGCGCCATCGAGGCGCATCTCGCGGCGGTTCCGAACCTCGCCTATGGTTTCGGGCCGGCCGACCGGCCCCGCGCGACCCGGCGGGTGATCGAGCGTCTCCGACCCGCGGTGGTGATCGCGCTTGGCGCGGCCATGCGCGCGCGGCTCTCGGCGGGCCTCGCAAAGGCCGATGTGGCCTCGATGGTGGTCCACGGACCGCCACCGCCCCCCTCGGCCCGTGATTGTCTGGGCTTCGTCCACACGGCGAGCGAGCAGAGGGCCTGGCGCGGTCTGGACCCGTGGGATGCCCCGCTTCTTGCGCTGCTCGTGGCAGCCCAGGTGGAACCGGTTTTTCAAGGGCTCGCAGGCGCCCGCGCGCGGGCCCTGTTCTGGGTCGCGGACCCCTCCGAGGCCGTGGCGGCGCAGATCGTCGCGCGCTGGCGTGCGTCCGAGGCCGCGGTCCACGACATCCTGTTCGTCGGGGCGCCGGCCCCCGGGGCAAGCCGCCTGAGCGACTGGGACAGGGACCGGGCACCGCTCGCCCCGGGAAGCATAGTCTGGGTCGACGAGGAACGCTTCTGGCCCGCGCTCGCCGCGAGCTGTACGGCCATTCACCTGGTAGCGCCGCCAGAGCCCCTGCTCTGGGCGGCGCTTGCCGGCGGCCGCGTCGTGACCGCCGAGGATGTCCGGGGGCTCGACCTTTTGGGGGCGGCGCCCGTCATCGAGGTCGCCCGCGGCGACCTTCAGGCGTTCTGGCAGGACCTGTTGGACAGGCCGTCTGCGGCGCGAACCGCGGCCGACGCGCTGCGGCGCTATTTTTGGCAGGAACGCCGACGCGCCGCCGATGCCGCCCTGGCGCTCGTGGAGCGGGCCTGCGCATGCTGAGAGACCCGTGGCGCCATTGGGCTGCCAGGGGGCCTTGGAGCCGGGTCTTGTGGCCGGCCGGGGCTCTCTACTGCGCGGTCGCGACACTGCGGCGTGGATTGTACGCCTCCGGCCTGTTACGGACGCGCACGCTAGCCGTGCCTGTGGTCGTGGTGGGCAATGTGACCGTGGGCGGGACCGGGAAGACGCCGTTTGTGCTGTGGCTCTGCGAGAGGCTCGCTGCGGAGGGCAGGCGCCCGGGCATCGTGCTGCGTGGTTATGGGGGCCGCAATCGCGGGGTGTTGCCCGTGGGTCCGGCGGCGGATCCGGGGCTTGCGGGCGACGAGGCGGTGCTGCTGGCCCGCCACGCGCGGGGCCCGGTGGTGGCCTCCCGCGACCGCGTGGCCGGCGCGCAAGCCCTGGTCGATCAAGGGTGCGATGTGGTGATCGCCGACGATGGACTGCAGCACTATCGTCTGGGACGCACGGTGGAGATCGGCGTGCTGGACGGTGTACGCCGCTTCGGCAATGGGCTATGCCTGCCGGCTGGCCCCCTGCGGGAACGGGAGCGGCGATGGGAGGGGCTGGATTTTCGTGTCACGCAGGGGCGCGCGGCGGCCGGCGAATGGTCCATGGGCCTCTTGGGCGAGTACGCCCGGGCCGTGGGCGGTGACGTGCAGGAGCCGCTTTCGGCGCTAAGGCGCGTGCACGCCGTCGCCGGTATCGGGCATCCGCAGCGCTTCTTCCGGGCCCTCGAGGGCTTCGGGATCGACGTCATTCCTCATCCGTTCGCGGATCATCACCGGTATTCGGAAAAGGATTTGATGTTCGCCGGCGACGAACCCGTGGTCATGACGGAAAAGGATGCCGTGAAGTGCGAACGGTTTGCGCGCCCCGGGCTTTGGTATGTGCCGGTACGCGCGGTACTGGACGACGAACTCGCGCGACGCATCATCGCCAGGCTCCGGGGGTCTTGAGGGCCTTTCGCCGGGACGGCCGCGGGCCTCCGATCGTAGCCGTGCCGCGATGCCTGTTCTACAATAGACCCCTTAGGGCCGCGCCTCGCGAAGAGTCCGGCAACCAAAGAACATAGGAAGGGCGGGGATATGGACAGACGGCTTTTGGAGATTTTGGTATGTCCGGTCTGCAAGGGGCCGCTGCGCTTTAGGCGCGATGCCCAGGAGCTTGCGTGCCGCCCCTGCCGTCTCGGCTATCCGATCCGCGACGACATCCCGGTGATGCTCGAGGAAGAGGCACGGAACTTGAGCGATGAGGACCTGAAGGGCCTCGACTAGTGCTTGTCATCATTCCAGCGCGTTACGGCGCCACGCGCCTGCCGGGGAAGCCGTTGCGGGAGGTCGCCGGACAGCCTTTGATCCTCCGCGTCCATGAGCGCGCGCTTGCGAGCGGCGCGGCGCGCGTGATCGTCGCCACCGATGATGCGCGCATCGCGCGGGTGGTGGAGGCGGCGGGTGGCGAGGTGGCGATGACCGCCTCGACCCATGCCTCGGGGACCGACCGCATCGCCGAGGCGATAGAGCAGGCCGGCTTGAAAGACGACGAGATCGTCGTGAACCTCCAAGGCGACGAACCGTGCATGCCGCCGGAACTGGTGGCGGCCGTGGCGCGCGCCCTGGAGGCGCGGCCGGACGGCAGGATGGCGACGGCCGCGCGGCGCCTGCAAGGCGTGGAGGCGTTCCATAACCCGCATCAGGTGAAGGTCGTCTGTGACGCGCAAGGGCGGGCGCTCTATTTCTCGCGCGCCCCCATCCCGTGGCCGCGCGATCCCCTGGCGACGCCGGACTTCCTCGGCCACATTGGACTGTACGCCTATACCGCGGGCTTCGTCCGGGCCTTCACCGCCTGGGGACCCTGTCCCCTGGAGCGCCGCGAGGGCCTGGAGCAGCTGCGCGCCCTGGACCATGGGGCGCCCATACAGGTGGTGATCACTGATGCCGACCCCGGTCCCGGGGTCGACACGGAAGAGGATCTGGCGCGGGCCAACCGCGTGTGGAGACCGGTATGAGCGCGCTGCGCGATGCGATAGCGCGGGCTTACCGCAGCGGCTGGACGGGGGCCTTGATCGCGTTCGAGCTGGTCGGCGCTTTGCTCGTGGGCCTGCATTCGCGTACCACCGCCCTATGGCCTTTTCTTTCGTGGCTCGGATGCGCGCCTCTCGTGCGATTCCTCTATCTCCATAAGCTGCACCGCGGTGGCCCGCTTTTCTGGGGGCGGGCGGCACGGCGCGCCTACGCCATTACCGGCTGGTTGCTGCTTGCCGGCATCGGCCTCGGCGTGGCGGCCGCCGGGCTCTTGTGGCTCGTTCGCCATCTTCCGCTCGTGCTCGCGATCCTGGCGCGCCACGCGGGCTATGTGGGCGTGGCCGGCGCCACCCTCGTGCTCGCCGCGACCTTGGTGGCGGCGACGAGCGCCCTGTGCCTGTGGGGAGGGCTCGTCACCGTCGCTTACGCGAAGGCGGTGGTGGATCCCACTGAACATGCGCGCAAGGCCATCGCCCGCGGTATCGCCTGTGTGTGGCGCGAGGCCCCCTTGGTCATCGGCATGAGCTTGTTCCAGGGCCTTCTCGTGGCCTATGCGCTCGGCGCGCAGCTTGTCAAGCCGAGCGGAATCACGGTCACGCCGATGGTGTGGCCGGCGGTCTTTTTCGCGCCCGTCGCCCTGGTGTTCCTGTTGGCCCTGACGGAATCCCCTTCGACGCGTGGATCGCCGGGCGACCTCCGGACGCGAGGCCCGGCATGATCAAGGTCTTGTTCGTCTGCCTCGGCAATATCTGTCGATCCCCCATGGCCGAGGGTCTGTTCCGGGATCTCGTGGGAAAGAGGGAGCTGGCCGACCGCATCCACATCGATTCCGCCGGGACGCATGGCTATCACATAGGCGACCCGCCGGACGAGCGGGCGTGCCGGGCCATGGCCCATCACGGCGTCGACATCGGCCGGCTCGAAGGGCGTAAAGTGCGCGCCGTCGATCTGGACGAATTCGATTACGTGCTGGCGATGGATCGCAGCAATCTGCGCGACCTGGAGCGGCTCGCCGGCGGACCACGCTCGCATGTGCGGCTGTTCCTGGAATTCGCGGGCAACAGCACGGAGCGCGAGGTCCCCGACCCGTACTATGGCGGACCCGAGGGCTTCGAACGCGTTTATGCGCTCCTCGAAGATGCCGCCGTGGGCCTGCTTGGCGACATCGAACGCCGGCTGAGTCGTCCCTGACCCGTTACCTGTTACGCGGCGATCCCCGTCGCCGTAGGCCGTACATGCCAGGCCGCCTGGTCGATGCCTATGGCCGCACGCATGTCGCCGCGACGTCCTCCCCCGAAGCCGGGAGAAGAGTCTCCAGGGGACGCGGGCGGGCGCGCCGGGCGCGTGAACAGGCCCGCGGATCAAGGGCGGCTCAGGGCCACGCCTGAGCGTCTTGGTAAGGAAACCCCGATCTCTCCATGGACGCGCCCCGCATCGCGGGTCGAAGAGGCCGCACCGCGGCCCCTCGGCCCGCAAGATCGGGGAGGATGGGGCAGTCGGCGATACCCGCGCCTACTCGCCGCCCCGGGGTTCGTCGTGGCCCTGCGTCTCGCGCACCGTGGACCGATCGGACTCCGAGGGGCGTGCGGCCTCAACGGGGCGCGTGGCCTCAGCGGGGCGCGTGGTTTCCGCCGGACGCGGGGTCTCCGTGGGGCGTGGCGCTTCCGCCGGACGCGCGACCTCGGCGGCAGCGGAAGACAGAGGCGTCTGGTCACGCGGCATATCGCGGACCGGTGTCGGACTATTATCCGCGGGACCGCGGGTTTCCGGGCTCACAGCCGCTTCGCGCTCGCCAGCCGGCTGCGCCTGGGCCTCGCTCCCCCCATCGGGGCGCTCGGCGCCGTGACGCCCGCGACCGCCGCGCCGTGACCGATGTCCGCGTGAGCGGCCGGGCCGTTCCCCCTTCTCCTGGGTGCGCTCGCCTTTTTCCGCGACACGCTCGGCCGGGGCCTCCCGTGGGCGTTCACGTGGCTCGGCCGGGGTCTTGCCGGCCGGCCGCGGGCGCGCTGCGGCGCTGCGGCGTGGTGGGCGGGGCGGGCGCGCCACGGGCGCTGCCGGCGTGGCCTCGGGAGCGGCCGCCGCCGGTTCGCCGGCCGCCCTGGCCGCCGGCGGATCGCCCAGGAGGCGGTGCAGGAAGGACCGTATCAGGCCGTTGGATGCCGTCGGCATGGGAGTGCTTGCCGGTTCCGGCCGTGGCGGGGTGACGGGGGCAAGCTGGCCGACGGCGGGGCGCTCCACGACAGGGCTCGGGCCCGGACGCGGAGGCTCGGTGGGCTCCACCTCGAGCGGGATCAGATAGCTTGGCGCAATGCGCTCGGCCTCGACCTCCTCGGCCTTGAGGCGCTTTATGCGGTAATGCGGGGTTTCGAGATCGACGCAGGGCACGATCGTGATGGGCGTGCCGAGGCGCGATTCTATGCCGCTGATTTCGTAGCGCTTTTCGTTCAGAAGGAGGGTGGCCGTCGCAAGGGGCAGGTGGACCTGCAGGGCCGCGGTGTTCTCCTTCATGGCCTCTTCCTGGATGAAGCGCAGGACCTGCAGGGCGGAGGAGGGGACGCTACGGATGTGTCCCGTCCCTTCGCAGCGCGGGCAGGTCAGGCTGCTGGATTCCCCCAGCGAAGGCCGCAGGCGCTGACGCGACATCTCAAGCAGACCGAAGCGGGAGATGCGTCCCACCTGGACGCGCGCGCGGTCGGCCTTCAAGGCCTCGGCGATCCGCGTCTCGACGGCGCGCTGATTGCGCGTTGGGGTCATGTCGATGAAGTCGATGACGATCAGGCCCCCGAGGTCGCGGATCCGCAGCTGGCGGGCGATCTCGTCAGCCGCCTCGAGATTGGTGTTGAGGGCGGTCTCTTCGATGTCGCTGCCGCGCGTCGCGCGCGCCGAGTTCACATCGATGGTGACGAGGGCCTCGGTATGGTCGAATACCACGGCGCCGCCGGATTCGAGGCGCACCTCGCGCGAAAACGCGGATTCGATCTGGTGCTCGATCTGGTAGCGCGAAAAGAGCGGGATCTCGTCTTCGTAGAGCTTGAGTTTGCCCACATTATGCGGCATGACCTGCTGCATGAACTTCAGGGCGCGCTCATAGATATCCTGATTGTCGATCAGGATCTCGCCAATGTCCCCGCGCAGGTAGTCGCGGATGGCGCGGATGACGAGGCTGCTTTCCTGATAGATCAAGAAGGAGGCCGGCTGGTCCTGGCTTGCGCGGTTGATCGCATCCCACAGCTGGATCAGGTAGTCGAGATCCCACTGCAGCTCCTCGACGCTCTTGCCGATGCCCGCCGTACGGATGATGACCGAGTAGTCGTCGGGCAACTTGAGCTGCGCCATGGTGTCGCGCAGCTCCGCGCGCTCTTCGCCCTCGATGCGGCGCGATATGCCGCCGCCCTTGGGGTTGTTCGGCATCAGGACAAGATAGCGCCCGGCGAGGCTGATGAACGACGTCAGGGCTGCGCCCTTGTTGCCGCGCTCCTCTTTCTCGATCTGAACTACGATCTCCTGGCCTTCCCGGATGACGTCCTTGATGCGCACCGGTCCTTGCGCGTTCTTGCTCTCTTGCCCGCTGAAATAGGTGCGCGAGATCTCCTTCAGGGGAAGGAAACCCTGCCGCTCGGAGCCGTAGTCGACGAATGCCGCCTCGAGGCTGGGTTCGACGCGCGTGACGCGCGCCTTATAGATGTTGCCCTTCTTTTGCTGGTAGTTCGCTGATTCTATGTCCAGATCGATCAGTTTCTGGCCATCGACGATCGCCACTCGCAATTCTTCCGAGTGGGTGGCATTGAAAAGCATTCTCTTCATGAATTTCGACTCCGCCGCGTTGCGGCGCGCGACCGCCCGTCCTTAAGGAGGGTC
>JAKAXT010000010.1 GCA_021816425.1 Pseudomonadota bacterium
GATCTAAGGCCGCCCATGGGACCAACCCGGCGACCGCGGCCATGTGCGGCTACCGCGTGCGGGAGATCGATGTGCGTCCCGACGGCGACATCGATCTCGCGGCGCTCGATGCCGCCATCGGGCCGCAGACCGCGGGCCTCATGCTGACCAATCCCTCGACCCTGGGCGTCTTCGACCGGCACATCGAGGAGATCGCCCGACGCGTCCACGCCGCGGGCGGGCTTCTCTATTACGACGGCGCGAACCTGAACGCCATCCTGGGCCGGGTAAAACCGGGGGACATGGGCTTCGATGTCGTGCACCTGAATCTCCACAAGACCTTTTCGACCCCTCACGGGGGCGGCGGGCCGGGCGCGGGGCCGGTCGGCGTGAACGAGCGCCTCATGCCGTTTCTGCCGGTGCCCATGGTCGCCTTGAGCGGCGGGCGCTACAGCTGGGTCACGGAGAAGACCCGTCCGCAGACGATCGGCCGCCTGTCGGCCTTCATGGGCAACGCCGGCGTGCTCCTGCGCGCCTATGTGTATGCCCGGCTCGTGGGACGCGAGGGCATGGCGCGGATCAGCGACCATGCGACGTTGAATGCGAACTATCTGCTCGCGCGGCTCGGCGATCTGGGGTTCGAGCCCGCCTATGGGCGTCGGCGCGCCACGCACGAGTTTCTGCTGACCCTGAAAGGTCTGAAGGAAAAGACCGGGGTGACCGCGCTCGATGTCGCCAAGCGCCTGCTCGACAAGGGCTACCACGCGCCGACCATCTATTTCCCTTTGATGGTTCCCGAGTGTCTGTTGATCGAGCCCACGGAGACCGAAAGCCGCGACGAGCTCGACGGCTTCGTGGCGGCCATGGCGGAGATCCTTGCCGAGGCCGACTCCTCGCCTGATCTCCTGCACGCCGCGCCCCACACGCTGCCCGTGCGCCGCGTGGACGAAGTGCGCGCCGCGCGCGAACTCGATTTGGCCTGGAGACCTGCCGCGACCAAGACCTGAGGCAGGCATGAGCCACCTATCGGGCCTTTTCTTCCATTCGGACCCGCCACGATATCAGGAGCCCTCGGCGACGGTTATGCTGTGCGCCATCGGGTTGCCTGTATTGAACGGACGGTCCGTTCATGAGGTTTTTGAGAAAAATGACCACGCTGATTTGCGGATCCTTTGCGTTCGATACGATCATGGTGTTCCCGGACCAGTTCGGCCGACACATCCTTCCGGACCGGCTGCACATTCTGAACGTGTCGTTCATGGTGCCGACGATGCGGCGGGAATTCGGGGGCTGTGCCGGCAATATCGCCTATACCCTTAACGCGCTGGGCGGCAGGGCCGTTCCCATGGGCACGGTCGGCGAGGACTTCCTTCCCTATGCCCAGTGGATGGATCGGCACGGCATCGCCCGCGGCCATGTGACCGAGGTCCCGGGGACCTATACGGCCCAGGCCTTCATCACGACCGATCTGGACGACAATCAGATCACGGCCTTCCATCCGGGCGCCATGGGCGAGTCGCACCGCAATCGCGTCGCCGATGCCGCGGGCGTCACGCTCGGCATCGTCTCGCCGGATGGGCGCCAGGGCATGATCGATCACGCCCGGCAATTCGCGGAGGCCGGCATACCGTTCATCTTCGACCCGGGTCAGGGCCTACCGATGTTCGATGGTCCGGAGCTGCTGTCGTTCGTCGATCAGGCCGATTACGTGTGCGTGAATGATTACGAAGCGCAGATGCTTGCGACCCGCACCAACGTCGACATCGCCGAATTGGCCGCGCGTACCCGGGCGTTCATCGTGACGAAGGGCGCCGAGGGCTCGGAGATCCATGCCGGCGGGCGCGTCCACAACATCCCGTCGGTGCGCGCGGAAAGGGTTTGCGATCCCACCGGGTGCGGCGACGCCTACCGTGCGGGCCTGCTGTTCGGGCTGGAGAAGGGCTTCGACTGGGAGACGAGCGGGCGCGTGGCATCGCTCCTCGGTTCTCTGAAGATCGAGCACAACGGGACGCAGAACCACGCTATTGATGCCGAGACCTTCGGCGAACGTTTCGCAGAGGTCTTCGGGTATCGTCTGAACTGACTGAGGGTATCTCTCCATGTTGCTGGAATCGGTGTTTGCCTTGCTGAAGTCCGTGCCGGCCATTTTTTATGCGATCACGACCGGTTCGACCATCACGCTGAGCGGTCTCTACATGCAAAACCGCAGCGAGTCCGAGCGCAACACCGAGCGGCTGCGTCATGATGCCCTCATGCGCGATCGCGAGCGTGACATGGCGCTGCGCCGCGAGGTCTATCTCAAGTCGGCGGAGGCCTTGGCCCACGCCCAGGAGTACCTGGCGGCATTCGCGCGCGACGACCTGGGCACGGGCCAGCACGAGGCGCTCATTCGGGGCATAGGGGGCGACCTGAACAAGGTGCATATCGTGGGGTCCATGCCGACCGTGCAGGCGATCGTCGCCGCCAACGAGTTCTTCGTGCGCAGCGTCGCCGATCTCGGGGTCGAGCAGCTGCCCGTGAAGCGGCTGAAGGAGGAGGTGAAGGCCCAGGAGCTTTTGATCGAGGCGGCCGGCGGCCGACGCGACGAGGCGCTGGCGCGGATGCGCGAGATGGACCAGGCGCAGGCCACCCAGTCGGCCTTCTGGGACGTGCAGAACCAGATATTGACCGAGGCCCAGACCGCGATCGAGGGCGCCATCGAGCGCGTGCGCTCCCTGAAGGAGGCGCTGCTGGGGGCCGAGGCCAAATTGCTGCGCGATGCGGCCAACGCCGGGATCGCCTTCGGGGCGCTGGTCGTGCGCGCCAATGTCGCCATCCGTCGGGAACTGGAGATGCCGCTGGATGCCGAGGCCTATCTCGGGCTCATGGAGCGTTCCCAGGAGGCCCTGGCGCGCAACGTCGGCAATTTCCACGAGCAGGCCATGGAAGACCGCAGGACCCTCGCCGAGGCCCATGCCGCGCCGCCGCGCGCCGCCTTCGTCCAATGGTTCGGGCGCGGCAAGGAGGCCGCGGCCCGGCCCGCCGCCGAGGCGCCGGTCGCGCAGCGGGGCTGAGGCGGGGCGCGGCCCTTGCATCCCTTCCCGGATCCCGCGCCGGACGAGCCAGCGGTTCGCGGGATGGGTGGTCGGGGCGCCCGCGCCGAGATCGCCTGAATTCGGCCGCGGGCGGTGCGCTTGCCGCGATGCGACCGCCCACGAATACGACGTCCCCTCCGAAAGAGGCCCCCGCGTGCGCGGTCGCCGCCGCGGCGGCCCGCGGACAGGGGCACGCTTCGAGAAGGGTTTGAGCGGTCCCTTCCCGCCATCGCGCCCTGCCCGAACCGGAGAGGGAGGAACAGGCCGGGCGGCCTCGCGGGCCATGTGATCCCCGTGACCCTCGTGGGCTCGCGGCGGCCCGTTGCAATGCCGGGGGTCCTGAAGGTCGCGGAGGCGAACGCCAGGGCGAACGATGCCCAAGCGAGGCCGGCAAGGATGCGATGGTAGGGCGGGGGCGTTTTGCCTGGGCCCCTCCGTACGCGTCAGGGCCCGGGCGTGGTCGGGCTGTCGTCTGCCGGGCCTACGGGCGGGGCCGCCCTTATGTCCGGACCAGCGCCAAACCTTCCGCCTCCCACAGCACGCAGCCGCCGGCCAGGCTCGAGACGTCGGTAAAGCCCATCTGTTGCAGGGTGTCGGCGGCCAGCGCGCTGCGCGCCCCCGACTCGCAATAGAGGACCACGGTGCGGTCCTGGGCCGAGCACAAGGGTTCCACCCTGTGCGGGCTCCCGGGATCCGCCGCCCGCTCGAGGGTCCCGCGCGGGATCAGGATCGCGCCCGGGATATGGCCGGTCCCGAACTCCGCGGGTTCGCGGATGTCGATTATGAGGACCGCCTCGTTGTCCTCGATAAGGTTGTCGAGCTCGTCGGGCGCCATTTCCTGAATACGGCTGCGGGCCTGCGCTACGAGGTCGCCGAGACTCATGGGCATGACGGGTTCCTCCACGGTATCTTCACATCCTCCCCGGCCTGAAGGCCGGAGATTCCTGCGGCGCTCGGGCGCGACAGTCATTCCGCACATTCTCTAAAGCGCGGTGCGCGCGAGCAAGGCCTCGAACTTGCCCTCGTCGGTCAAGGGCGCCTCGCAATGCAGGCCCTGGCAGGCGTAGGCCACCACGGGGCCCGCCGGGGCGCGAGCCGCAAGGCCGTCCGGCAGCTCGCGCGCGTCCTCGGGGATGGCGAAAACCTGCCGACGCGGCGCGAAGCCCGTCCGGGCGCGTTCGTGCCACCGGGCGAGAGGCCCCGGCGCCCCGCGCAGGACGATGAGAGGCGGCGGGTCGGTCGCGTCTTCCCAGGCCTCTATGAGCGCGGTGTGCACCGAGGGGTATTGCGCCAGCGCCCCCATGCCGGCCGCTACGGCCCGCTGCGCGGGCGCCTCGAGCGCCGCATCGGCGAGCAGGTGGGCGAGGCGCAAGAGCGCCGAGGCGGCCACGGCGTTGCCGGAGGGCAGGGCATCGTCGGAAAAGGTCTTGGGCCGATAGAGGGGTGTGTCATGGTCGCGGGCCGTGAAGTAGAACCCGCCTTCTTCGCCATCGACGAAATCCGCGATCATGCGTCCCGCCAGGGTCCGCGCGAAGGTCAGATCGCCATCCCGCCAGCGTGTCATCATGAGTTCGAGCACGCCGTCGAGCAGAAAGGCATAATCGTCCAGGTAGCCGTAGGGGCTCCTGCGCCCGTCTTTGGTCACGGCCGAGAGATGCGTGCCGTCCCAGAGATCCCGGCGTATCCGGTCGCAGGCCCGTTGCGCCGAGTCCACGAAGCGCGCGACGCCCAACAGGCGCCCGGCGCGCGCGAGCGCCTTGATCATGAGCCCGTTCCACGCCGTCAGGATCTTGTCGTCGAGGGCGGGCTTCGGGCGCGTCGCCCGGGCCGCGGCGAGCTTGCCGCGGGCCTGCGCCAGGCGCCCGGCGGCCTCGTCTTGCGAAAGTCCCAGGCGCGTGGCGACCTCCGCGAGGGGCCGCGCGATCACGAGGTGGTGGGCGTGCCCTTCGAAGTTCGGGACCTGGTCCAGCCCGAAATACGGGATCGCCACCGCCGCCTCGTCCTCGTCGAGGAGCGCCAGGACCTCCGATCGCTGCCAGAGGTAGTAGGCCCCTTCCTCGCCGTCGCTGTCGGCATCCAGGGTGGCGTAATAGCCGCCCTCCGGGGCCTGCATGGTCCCGAGCACCCAGTCGCAGGTGGCGACCGCGACCTCCCGGAAGCGCTCATCGCCCGTGGCCAGGAAGGCCTCGGCATAGAGCGGGATCAGCTGGGCGTTGTCGTAGAGCATCTTCTCGAAGTGCGGGATGCGCCATTCCGCGTCGACGCTATACCGGAAAAAGCCCCCTTCGAGGTGATCGTAGAGTCCGCGGTCGGCCATGGCGCGCAAGGTCACGCGCGCCATCCGCAGCGCCTCGGGGTCGGGCGTGCCCGGCGAGGCGAGCAGAAGCCTGCGCACGCCCCCTGGGTGCGGGAACTTGGGGGCGCCCCCGAACCCGCCATTCGCCGCGTCGAACCGTCCCCTCAGCTCGGTGAGCGCGCGCAAGGACGGCGACGCGTCCGATGGACCGGCGCCGCCACCGGCGTCTGCGCGTCCTTCGGTCCTCAGGACCTCGCGCAATTGGGGTCCCTGCGCGGCAAGATCGGCGCGGTGTTCCCGGAAGTAGCGTTCCACCTGCACGAGCAGGTCGGGGAAGGCGGGGAGCCCGAAACGCGATTCCTTCGGGAAGTAGGTCCCCCCAAAAAACGGTGTCAGGTCGTCGGGCGCGAGGAACATGGTAAGCGGCCAGCCGCCGGCGCGACGCGCGAGCAGGTTGTGGGCCGCCTGGTAGATCCGGTCCAGATCCGGCCGCTCCTCGCGATCGACCTTGATGCACACGAACAGGCGGTTCATGACCGCGGCCACGTCGACATCCTCGAAGGATTCGTGGGCCATGACGTGGCACCAGTGGCATGCCGAGTAACCCACCGACAGCAGGATGGGCTTGTCGGCTTCGCGCGCCTCCCGCAGGGTCCGGTCATCCCAGGGTTGCCAGGCCACCGGGTTGTCGGCGTGCTGCCTGAGGTAGGGGCTCGTTTCGCTTGCGAGTCGATTGCCGAGATCGGTCGTATCCATGGCGTACCCCAAAAACTCCGATTGTACGCCGCTTGCCGCGCCGCGCGCCCTTCCTTGGGTATAATGGCGTCATGTCTCTGCCTGTTATCCGACTGCGACCGCGCGAAGATCGGCGCCTGCGTGCCGGCCACCTCTGGGTGTTCAGCAACGAGATCGATTGCGATGCCACCCCGCTCACCGCCTTCACGCCGGGCGATCCCGTGCGTCTGGAGAGCGCCCGCGGGCGCCCCTTGGGCGTGGGGTACGTG
Organism: Pseudomonadota bacterium; assembly: GCA_021816425.1. Lineage (GTDB taxonomy): Bacteria > Pseudomonadota > Gammaproteobacteria > Acidiferrobacterales > Acidiferrobacteraceae > Acidiferrobacter. Next base: position 6,354 of record JAKAXT010000010.1, read on the forward strand.
AACCCGAAGTCCCTCATAAGCGTGCGGCTCATGAGCGCCGATGCGCGCGTGGTCGTCGACCGGGATCTGCTCGTCGCGCGCTTGCAGGAAGCGTTCGCCTGGCGCGAGCGGGCCTTTGGTCAGCCCTTCTACCGGCTCGTCTTCGGCGAGGCCGATGGCCTGCCGGGTCTCGTCGTCGATCGTTATGGCAATGCGCTGGTCGCCCAGTTCACCACCGCCGGCATGGAGCGGTTGAAGCCGCTCGTGATCGAGGCCCTGGAGCAGGTGGTGCGCCCGGCCAGCATCCTCGTGCGCAATGACACGGCGAGCCGCGCCCTCGAGGGCCTCCCAAGCTATGTCGAGGCGGCGCTCGGCGAGCCGCCGGCCGAGACCACGGTGATCGAGGGCAGCTGCAGGTTTCGCGTGGCGCTCGGCGAGGGCCAGAAGACCGGGTGGTTCTATGACCAGCGACCGAACCGCGCGCGGCTTCTGCCTTATGTCGCGCACGCGCGCGTCCTGGATCTCTTCACCTACGTGGGCGGCTTCGGCATCCAGGCCGCGGCCCACGGGGCCGACCATGTGACGCTCGTGGATGCCTCCGAGCGCGCGCTGTCCTATGCGCGCGGCAATGCCGCCGATAATGGGGTGGCGGGGCACGTTCATGCCATCCGGGGCGATGCCTTCGACGTCTTGCGGGAGCTGCGCGGGGCCGGTGAACGCTTCGACGTGGTCATCGTGGATCCGCCGGCCCTCATCAAGCGTCGCAAGGACTACGAAGCGGGGCTGGCCGCCTATCAGCGACTGAACGAGGCGGCGCTCGCGGTCTTGGGTGAGGACGGGGTGCTGCTTTCGGCGTCCTGCTCCCATCATCTCGAGCGCCATGCCCTCTCGCGGGTCGTGGCGCAGGCGGCCGCGCGCTTGAAGCGCGGGCTCCAGTTCGTGGACGAGGGCGGGCAGGGTCCCGATCACCCGGTCCATCCCGCGATCCCCGAGACCGCCTATCTGAAGGCCTTCGTCGCGCGTACCTTGTCGGTCCTCTAGCGCCGGTCGTCGTCAGGCCACGCGCGCGTTCCGGCGAAATTCGGCAAGCTGAACCGCCTCTTAAGGCGGATACGGTCTGTGAGCTGCCCCCCTAGAATGAGAACCTCCGAAAACGGGCAGGAGATTTTCTTGTCCAACCGTGGGAAGTCAAAAACGGAGGACAGCTATGATCAGGACAGGAGTGCTCTTCAAGACAGGGATGACGGCGGTGCTCGCTCTCGCACCGGTGATCGCGTTGGCCCATGACGGCGGCTTCTCGCAAACCGGCCTCTACATCGGGGGCGGTGGCGGGGTTGCTCGGAACCGCGGACTCAATAATGGCGGTGTACCGAAGCCCTTCGTCAACCTCCATGGCACGCAGCGGGCGTGGAAGGCCTTCGTGGGTCTCGCCTTCAATCGCTTCTTCGCCATCCAGGCCGGCTACCAGAATTTCGGGACCGACACCATCTCGACGGCGGTGGGAACGGAGAAGATCCGCAATCGCGGCTATGACCTGAACGCGCTGCTCGCGTTTCCGTTTACGCCGCGCTTCTCGGTCTTCATCGAAGGGGGCGCCTCGCGGTTCCGTACGCGCACGATCACCCCGGTATCCACCACCGTGGCGCGCGACGGCACTCATCCCGACTATGGGGCCGGCGTCCAGTACTACGTCACCCGGCATGTGGCGCTGCGCGGACAGTGGCAGGAGTTCCGCATCCCGAACAACAACACGCAGCTCTACAGCGGCAGCCTCGTGCTGCGGTTCTGAATCGCGCGGTCCCCGCGGTCGGCATCGGACGATGTCGGCCGCGGAGGCCTCACGGGGCGATCCATAAGGTTTTTATGTTCATGAATTCGCGCACGCCGTAGAGGGCGAGTTCGCGCCCGTAACCCGAGGCCTTTACGCCCCCGAAGGGGACCCTCGGGTCGCTCTTCACCATCGCGTTCACGAAGCTCGACCCCGAGTCCAGGCGCCGCGCGAGCGTCGCCGCCCGGGCCGCGTCTTGCGTCCAGAGGCTCGCCCCCAGGCCGTAGCGGTTGTCGTTCGCCTGCGCGATCGCGTGGTCCGCATCGCGCGCGCGCAAGACGATGGCCACCGGCCCGAAGAGTTCCTCGCCATAAGCCCGCATCCCCGGACGCACCTGATCCAGGATGGACGGGGGGTAGTAGCTGCCGGGGCCGGCCGGGATCCGGCAGCCCAGCCGCGCCACGGCCCCCTGGCTCAGCGCGTCGGTCACCTGCTCGTGGAGGGCGGCGCGCAGATCGCGGCGGGCGAGCGGCCCCATGACTACGGTCTCGTCGCGCGGGTCGCCCACCTTCAGGGCGCGGACGCGCGCCTCGAATCGCTCCAGGAAGGGTTCGGCGATCGCGTCGACGAGGATGAGGCGCTTGGCCGCGATGCAGCTTTGTCCGGCATTCTGGTAACGGGATCGGACCGCCGCTTCCGCGGCGCGGTCGAGGTCGGCGTCTTCGAGCACCACAAAGGCGTCCGACCCGCCGAGCTCGAGCACGGTCTTCTTCAGCGCGCGCCCGGCCGCTGCCGCCACGGCGCGTCCGGCCGCCTCGCTGCCTGTGAGGGTCACGGCGTGGACGCGCGGATCTTCTATCAGGGCCGCGGCCGCCTGGGCGCGGATCAGCAGGGTTTGGAAAAGCCCCTCGGGGGCCCCCGCCCTGTCGAAGACCTCGGCGATCGCCAGGGCGCACTGCGGGACGTTGGCGGCATGCTTCAGGAGGGCCGCGTTACCGGCCGTGAGCGCGGCGGTCGCGAAGCGGAACACCTGCCAGAACGGGAAGTTCCACGGCATGATGGCGAGTACGACGCCCAGCGGCAGGAAGGCGACGGAGACGGTCGCCTCCGGGACGTCCACCTTCTCGTCTTCCAGCATGCGTTCGCCGTTTTCGGCGTAGTAGTCGCACGCCAACGCGCATTTCTCGACCTCGGCGCGGGCCTCCGCGAGGGGTTTACCGACCTCGATGGTGATCATGTTCGCGTAACGCCCCAAATCGGCGCGCAACACGGCGGCCGCCGCCCGCAAAAGGGCGCCGCGCTCCCGCGGACTGCGTCGGCGCCACTCGGGCGCCGCGCGCGTGGCGCGCCCGAGCGCCATCTCCAGTTCCTCGGGGCTCGTTTCCGGAAAGCTCGCGACCCTTTCGTCGGTCGCCGGGTTTATGCTGTCGAATGGCATGGCGCGGTCCTTTGCACGGTTCGTGACCTCAAGTATAGTAATTTCATCTCGTCACCAAGTCAGGCCCGTGCGCGTCGCTCGAACCTTCGTTCTCGCCCTGGCGTTTTCCGGCATGGCTCACGCCAGCATCTCCCCCGGACTCGACCGGGCCCGCTACCAGCAGGCGCTCACCGCGCTGAACGAGGAGCGCTATGACCGCTTCCGGCAGCTCTACCAGGAGATGGATGGTTATATCGCCCGCCCCTATCTCCGTTACCATTACCTCATGGACCGCATGCGCCATGACCGGCCGCAAGCGGTCGCCGCCTTCCTCGCGCGGCACGGCGGTCTCCCGGTCGCCGGGAAGCTGAGGCGCGCATGGCTCGAGTTCCTGGCCCGCCATCACGAGGACAAACGCTTCCTCGCCTTCTATGTACCGGCCTTCGACTCCGATGTCGCCCTGCATTGCGACGATCTGGCGGCGCGTGCGCGCAGCGGACAGGATGTCGCGGCCTCGGTGCGGGCGGTGTGGCTCACCGGGATGTCGCTGCCGCGCAGCTGCCAGGGCGTGACCGCGCGCTGGCTGCGCGCCGGCGGCGCCACCGAGGCCAACCTGTGGGCGCGCGCCAAGCTCGCCATGCACGCCGGCAACACGAAACTCCTGGAGCGCCTGCGACCGGCGCTGTCCCCGGTCCACGCGCTCTGGGTCCACCGGTGGCTCGCGCTCTCCGCGCACCCCGTCCAAACCCTGACGCACCTCGAGTATCCGTTGACCCGCAAGCGCGCCCGCCACATCGTGCGTCAGGCGGTGGTGTCACTCGGCTATCGCAGTCCCACGCTCGCCATGACCCTCTGGCAGCAGCTGCGGGCCAAGCAGCCGGTGTTGGGCGAGGACAACAACTACGTCCTGCGCGGGCTCGGCCTGATCGGCGCCGCCGATCACCTCCCCGTGGCCTTGTCCTGGCTCTCGGCGGCGGTGCCGGGCGGCAAGCACGGCGGGCAGCTCGCGCGCTGGCGGGTGCGTGCCGCGCTGCGCGAGCGGGCGTGGAACGACGTCCTGATGTTCATAGACGCCATGCCGGGGACCTCGCAAAAGGCGCATGAGTGGCAGTACTGGCGGGCTCGGGCGCTCGCGGCCACGGGTCACGCACGCAGGGCGCACGCGCTTTTCGTGAAGCTGGCCGGGCATTTCGGCTATTACGGATTCCTGGCGGCCGGCAGGCTCGGCCTGCCTTATCATATCCCCAACGTCCCCCTGACCGCCCCCGGTCCCGTGATCCGGTCCGTCGAGCGCCTCCCGGGCATCCGCTTGGCCCATGAGCTCTTCCGGCTGCATCAGCATCGCGAGGCGCGCGCCCTCTGGTTCCAGGCCCTGCGCGGGCGACCCGAGGACCAGATCGAGGCGGCGGGTCTGCTCGCCTCGCGCTGGGGGTGGGGCGATTGCGCGATCCTCACGGTGGCCGGCACCGAGGCCACGCATGCGCTGTCGATCCGCTTTCCGCTACTTTACCGGTCCCTCATAGAGGCCGACGCCGGACGCAACAAGATCGACCCGGCCTGGGTATACGGCATCATCCGCCAGGAGAGCGCGTTCATTTTCGATGCGCGATCCGACGTGGGGGCGCTCGGCCTCATGCAGCTCATGCCACAAACCGGATTCATCACCGCCCGCGAGATCCATCTGCCGATCACGGGCGATCGCGACTTGATCGACGTGGCCAATAACGTGGACGTGGGGACGCGTTACCTGGCGGACGTCCTCCTGCGGGCGCGCGGCGAGGAACCGGTGGCGACGGCGGCCTATAACGCGGGACCCACGGCGGCCATCTCGTGGCTGCCGGTCAGGCGCGCCCTCCCGGCGGACATCTGGATCGAGACCATCCCTTACCGCCAGACGCGTGGCTATGTGAAGAACGTGCTCACGTTCACCGCAATCTACGACTACCTTCTGAAGGGTCGCCAGGACGCCCTGAAGACCCGGATGGAGCCCATCCCTCCGGCGGTGGAGGTGGCCGTGAATGGGGGTTAGACCGGACGCACGCGTGCTCGTCCTCGGCGGCTGCGGTTTCGTCGGTCGGGCGCTCGTCCGGGATCTCCACGGCCGCGGCTACAGGCTGCGGCTCGTCACCCGCAGGCCGGACCGCCACCGCGACCTCCTCGTCCTGCCCCGCCTGGAGTTGTGGGAGGGGAATGTCCATGACGAGGGCTTCCTGCGCGAGGCGGTGGTGGAGGTCCAGGCCGTCGTCAATCTGGTCGGGATCCTGAAGGAACGCGCGCCCGGGGACTTCGTGCGGGTGCACGAGGAGCTGCCGGCGCGCATGGCGCGCGCGGGACGCGGACGGCGTCTGCTGCAGGTGAGCGCCGCCGGCGCCCACGCCGCCGCCGACAGCGCCTATCTGCGCAGCAAGGCGCGGGGGGAGGCGCGCCTGCGGGAACTCGCGCCCGATGCCACGATCGTGCGGCCAAGCGTCATCTATGGCCCCGGCGACCATTTCGTCGACCGCTTCCGCAAGCTCCTGCCCTGGGCGCCCTGGGGCCTGCCCGTACCGCTCGCCGAGAGCCCCATCGCGCCCGTGCATGTGGACGATGTCGCCTCCGGCATCGCCGCGGCGCTCGCGCAAACGGCGGCCGCCGGTCAGAGCTATGGGTTCTGCGGGCCCGAGGTCCTCTCTCTCGGGGATGCCGTGGCCGCCATCGCCGCGCTCTGCGGCCGTACCGCCCCGCGGCGGCTGTCGCCGCGTACGAGCCTCCTTCTGGCGCGTCTCCTCGATCATTGGCCGGGCGCGCCGTTTTCGGTGGATCAGTGGCGCACGCTGAAGGCGGGGTCGGTCTGTGCCGATACCGCCCCGGGCCTGCGCGACCTGGGCATCCACCCCCGGCCCCTTCGCGAGGCCTTGGAGGCGCTCATTCCGAGCCATGCCTGACGTGCGGTCGAGCCCATTGGACGGAAGGACGAACGGGACATGTCGGACCATCCTGCCGTCTGCTAACGTCTAAGGCACAAAAGGATGCTGCGGGCCTACGAGAGGGCGCTCAAGTCATGAATCTTTACATCGGGAATTTGTCGCGGACGGTCACCGAGGCCGACCTCGAGGTCATCTTCGAGGGCCTCGGGCACATCGTGTTCGTGCATCTCGTGCCGGGCGCGGACCATCATGACGCGCGCGGATATGCCTTCGTGGCCGTCGCCGACGAGCGCCAGGCCGAGCTCGCCGTGAATGCCATGAACGGTAAATATCTCAAGGGGTTACGTCTGATCGTGCGGCCGGTGCTCGACCGGGCCCGTCAGGCGCGGGCCTTGCGTGCCCATAACATGCTCGCGGGGTCTTTGGAGGGCGCGGCGCGCCTTCGTCTGTTGAAGGGCGGGCAGGCGCTCGACTAGGCCGCGCCGGCTTCGCAGTTCCCGGTCCCGCAGGGGCGCCGGGAGGCGCGCATACCAGCGCACGGCCCGGAAGAAGGCCGGGAGGTCGCCGTCTTCCAGGACCAGCAAGCGCCGGAACGCAGGTACGAGGCTCTCATAGCTCATATACGCCCCGAGCAGGGCATTATTGAGAGGCCCTCGAAAGAACCCCCCATAGCCGTGATCGCCGTGCCAGTCTCGCGCCAGTCCGAGGAAGCCGCGCCGCAGGGCCTCGAAGGCGGCTCGTTTGGCCCGGGCGCGCTCGCGTGCGTTCAGGGCCGGATCCGCATAGAGGCGGGCAAGCCGGGTCCGGCAGGCCCTCATGAGCGCCACCACCTCCTCATGGCGGGCGCGGCGCCTCCGGTAGGCCGCGCGCTCGCCCGCGGTCCCTTCGTGTCTCAGGAAGCGTCTCACCCCCACGGCCGCCAGGGTGTCGGCGAACGATTCGTCGAAGGTGGTCGCGTTCCGCACATAGATGAGGTCGTGACCCAATTCATGGAAGATGATGTGCGCGATCGTCGTTCGCCCGTAACCGATGAACGTGCTCAGGACCGGGTCGCGCAGGTAGCCGAGCGTGGCGAAGGCGGGCACGCCCCCCACGAACACATCGTAGCCCCTGCGCTTGAGGCCGCGCGCGTAGTGTAAGGCCGCCTGGCGCGAGAAATAGCCGCGGTAGGCGACGCAGCCCGCGAAAGGGAAGCACCAGCGTTTCAGCGCCAGACGGAAGGGGCGGGCGGCAAAGACGTTCCACACGGCATAGGGGCGATGAAGGTCGGCGTACTCCCGGTAGTCGCCGTGAAGGGGGAGTCCGAGCCGGTCGCGCGCGAAGCGCCGCACCGTAAGGACGTAGCGCAACCGTTCCTTGAGCGCGGCCGGGGTGGTGGGATCGGCCAGGACGCGCGCGATGGGGCGTTCGGCGCGCATGATGCCGATTTCACCGCCTATGGCCTGGGTATAGTAGGGAAGCGCGCAGCCCGACAGGGCGCAGGCGCCGAGCAGGACGGACGCGAAGCCGATACAATGCCAGGCCAGGCCGATTCGCTTGCGAGGCACATGGACACCTATCTGGTAGGCGGCGCGGTCCGCGACGAACTCCTCGGAAGACCGGTCATCGACCGGGATTATGTCGTGGTCGGCAGCACCCCGCAAGAGATGGAGGCCTTGGGGTTCCGGCGCGTGGGCGCGGACTTCCCGGTATTTCTGCACCCCGAGACCCGCTGCGAATACGCGCTCGCGCGCACCGAACGCAAGACCGCCCCCGGCTACCGCGGCTTCGTGGTCCACGCCGATCCCGATGTGACCCTGGATGCGGATCTGAGGCGGCGCGATCTCACTATCAACGCCATGGCCCGCGCCTCGGACGGCACCCTCGTCGACCCCTACGGGGGGCTTGCCGATCTGCGCGCCGGGATCCTGCGCCATGTGAGCCCGGCGTTCGCCGAGGACCCGGTGCGGATCCTGCGCGTCGCGCGCTTCGCCGCCCGCTTCGGGTTCACGGTGGCGCCCGAGACCCTGGCGCTCATGCGCTCCATGGTGGCAGCCGGCGAGGTCGCGGCACTGGTGCCGGAGCGCGTGTTCACCGAGCTCGACCGGGCGCTCGCCGAGCCCCACCCGTGGCTTTTCCTGGAGGTCTTGCGCGCCTCCGGGGCCCTGGCGGCGCAGTTCCCGGAGATCGATCGGCTGTTCGGCGTCCCCCAGCCGCTCGAATACCATCCGGAAGGGGATACCGGCGCGCATGTCCTGCTTGCGCTGCGCCAGGCGGCGGCGCTCGGACTGTCGGCCCGCGCGCGGTTCGCGGTGCTCCTGCATGACCTCGGGAAGGGCCTCACGCCGCGGGACGAATGGCCCTCCCATAGGGGCCACGAGGCGCGCGGGGCGGCGCTCGTGGACGTCGTTTGCGCGCGCCTGAAGGCCCCCGTCGAATACCGGGCCCTCGCGCGCGCGGTGGCGGCTCACCATCTCCAGGTCCATGCCGCCCTGCGTCTCAGGCCCGCCACCATTCTGCGTCTCATCGAGGCGGTCGATGGTTTCCGAAAACCCGGGCGCTTCCTGGAATTTCTCGGGGCCTGCGAGGCCGACGCCCGCGGGCGCGCCGGTCTCGAGGGCGTGGACTACCCGCAGGCGCGTTGGCTGCGCGCGGTACGGGATGCCACGGCGGGCGTATCCGGGCGGGAGTGGGCGGCGCAGGGCTACGTCGGAGACCAGATCCAGAAGCGCGTCCGCGCCGAGCGCGCACGGCTCATAACGAAGATGAAGGCGGCCCGCTGACGGCCTCGGATCCCGAATCCCGGGGCCCCCGGGCGTGATCCCGCGCCCGCCCGTGGCATTTCGTGCCCCCGGATGTATCATGAGTCTCTTATAAATGAGGGATAGGCATGCGCGGCTTGATAGAACGACTGCGAGGGGTGGAGCGCGACATCGTGCAGGCCCCGGATTCCGGGAACGGCCCCTACTATGAGCCTCAAGGCGGTGAGATCGCGGTGTTCGAGGCGGCGTGGCGGAGGCGCCTGCCTGTGATGTTGAAGGGGCCGACGGGCTGCGGCAAGACCCGTTTCCTGGAGTATATGGCCCACCGTCTCGGGCGGCCGCTCGTGTCTGTCGCGTGCCACGAGGATTTGACGAGCGCCGATCTCGTCGGCCGTTTCCTGCTCGAGGGCGAATCGACCGTCTGGCAGGACGGGCCGCTGACGCGCGCGGTGAAGGCCGGCGCCATCTGCTATCTGGACGAGATCGTCGAGGCCCGCACCGACTCCACGGTGGTCATCCACCCGCTGACCGACCATAGGCGGCGCCTGCCGCTCGAGAAGCGCGGCGTCGAGATCGAGGCCCACGAGGACTTCCTGCTCGTCATTTCCTACAACCCGGGCTATCAGACGGTCTTGAAGGATTTGAAGCCGTCGACCAAGCAGCGCTTCGTGGCCATCGACTTCCAGTACCCGAGCGCCGAGATCGAGACGCGCATCGTGCAAAAGGAGGTGGGGGATCTGGACGCCGACCTCGCCGCGCGGCTCGTCGCGATCGCGCACAAGGCGCGCGCCCTCAAGGATCACGGTCTGGATGAGGCGAGCTCGACGCGCTCGCTGGTCTATGCGGGCTCGCTCATAAGCGCGGGTCTGCCCCCGCTGGCGGCGGGCGAGGCGGCGCTCGTGAGCCCCCTGACGGACGACATCGAACTTGCCATGGCCTTGCGCGAGATCGTGAAGGCGCACCTCCAGGCCGCATGACGGGGGATCCCGGGACGCGCCTTGCGCTCGTCTTGGACGAGCTGAAGGACCTGAGCTTCGTCGCCCACCGCGATCTCTGCGCGGCGCTGCCGGCCATGGAGCCCCGCGGGGGCGCGACCATCGCCCTTTGGGCCGAGACCGGGCGGGACCTTTTCTTCTATGACCGCGAGGCCGGCAAGGCCTTCCTGCGGGCAAGCCCCAGGCTTGCCGCAGACTTGGGCGCGACCGACCTTTGGATCGAACAGGCGCGGGATTTCCTTGCGATCCGGGGGGCATGGAAGGCCCTGATCGCCTACCTCGACGGCCTCCCCGCGGCGGTGCGGGAGCTGGGTGTCGAGGGCGGCCGTCGCTGGGGGGCCACCGGGATCGCGTGGGGACGCACGCACCCGGAAAACGCCGAAGCCTTTTTTCGGATCCCCGTTTCCGACCTCGCCGCCGGCCGCGGCTTCGCCGGCATCTCCGAGATCCTGGAGCCGCTCGGCGCGCTTGCCGCCGACCGCGGCCTTCCGCCCGCGCTCGCGCTTCCCGGCGCGGTCAGGGTCCGCGCGCTCCTCGGGTCCGGCGCGCTCGATGGCTGGCTGAGGCGCGGGGCCGACATCCTGAAATCCGGGCGCTTGCGCGGCGAGGCGTATTTCCGCCTGGAGGGTCCCGATAGCGATGAGGCCTTGATGGCGGTCCTCCCCGGGTTCCGCACCGCCGAGCACGAACGCTTCCTGGCGCTCGTCGCGCGCGCCGCCCTCTCGATCGCGCCGTCTTTCGCGCCGCGGGGGCTGACCCATGGCGCGCCCGCCTTCATCGAGACCGATGGCCGCACCCTGTTCGTCCCCCCGGCGTTCCCGACGGGCGAGCACGCGCTCGCGTCGCTCCTGCACCATGCCGGCCATCTGCGTTTCGGTACTTACGACGCCTCTGCCATAGAGCGGCTCTTTGCGGAGGTGGGCATGACGCACCCGCCGCTCGATGCCGACCAGCGTGTGACGTGGCGCCCGCTCTTTGCGCGATTCGGCGAGGACCTCTTGCGCTTCCAGGTCCTGTTCGACTTGTGCGAGGATTTTCGGGTGGATGCCCGGGTGCAGGCCCTGATGCCCAATCATGTCCCGCGTCTTGCGGCCCTCGCCGCCACGCGCCCGCAAGGACCGGCGGGGGCCTACTTCGATCTCGGGCGGGAGGGCCTCGAGATGCTGGCGGGGCGCGCGGCACCTGTCGGTCCCTGGGGCGCCCTGCTCGCGCCCGACGCCGATCTCGTCACGTCCTTCGTGGCGGCGCAATCGCTGTATCGGGACTCCCGCTTCCCGGCCCTCGGTCTTGCCGACCGCGATGTCGCCTATCTCCCCGGTCGTTCGCCCAACCAGGGGCGGCCCGTCTATCCGCGCCCGGCCGCGCCGCCGGAGCGGCCGGAGCCCGAGGGCGGGGCCGTGGCATCGGATGCCCCGGAGCCCAAGGAGGCGCGCCCGGCCCCCGTGAGTTCGGGTCACGACCCGGACACGCCGATCCCCCCCGAGGACACGAGCGGCTCCGGTGGGCGCGTGGGGGTCGGACGCCCCCAGCCCGCGCCCGTGTCCGCGCGCGCCCGCAGGCTGCGACCGGCCGGCGAGGGCATCCCGTATCCGGAATGGGATTATCGCGAGAAGGTCTATCGGCGCGATTGGACGCGCGTGGTCGAGCGCGCCCTGGTCGAGCGCGACGCGGCCTGCGCGGAGGATCTGCTGGCCCGTCATGCGCGGGTCTTGCACAGGCTGCGGCGCGTCATCCAGGCTGAGAAGCCGCGCCGCATGGCCCCGCGCAAGCGCCAGCACGAGGGCGAGGAGCTCGATCTGGACGCGACCGTCGAGTATGTCGCGGATCGGCGCGCCAAGGCCGCACCCACGCCGCTCATTTTTCGTAAGCGCCGCTTCCTTTTGCGCGACACGGCGGTGCTGCTGCTCGCCGACCTTTCCACCTCCATCATGCAACAGGCGGCCGATGGCGCGGGGCGCGTCGTCGACCGCATAAAGGCCGCGCTGCTGCTCTTCGCCGCGAGCCTCGAGGAGGTGGGCGACCCTTACGCCATCGCCGGTTTCGCCTCCAAATATCGCGATGCCGTGAGCTATTACCCCATCAAGGAGTTCGACGAGCGCTTCACGTCCGAGGGGGCGGCCATCGTGGGCGGGCTTTCGGGGCGTCTCGCGACCCGCATGGGCGCGGCCATCCGCCACGCCTGCGCGCGTCTGGGCGAGGCCGGGACCGGGCGTCGCCTGCTGCTCATCCTCTCCGACGGGCGTCCGGCCGACTACGACGATGGCGGCGACGAGCGCTACCTCCACGAAGACACGCGCATGGCGGTGAAGGAGGCGGCGGATCGCGGCATCCACGCGTTTTGCATCACCCTCGATCCCGCCGGGGCGCCCTATCTCGAGCGCATCTTCGGGCGCGGCCATTTTCTGGTCATCGACACGTTGGATCAGCTGCCCGCGCGGCTGCCACAGATCTACTTGAAGCTGCGCAAGGCGGGCTAAGGGGCGCGCCCGCCGGCCGCCCGCGCCTTGCGCGCGGGCCTTTAGGGGACCGTCAGGCGAGCGAGCGGCGGCGGTCGAGCAGATGGAAGCCCTGGAGCGGGGCCTTTTGGTTGCGCCCGAAGGCGATGACCTTGAAGAGCTCGCCCATCTCGTGCGGGAGCGTGAGACGCTTGATCGCCTGGCGCGCAAGCAGGGCCTCGCGCTCGTCGTCTGGCATGTCCTCGCCGATGCCAAGCGCGAGCAGAAAGGCCCCCTGGCTCGTGTAGCCCGCAAGCTCGAGCCCCTCTGCCAGGCCCGCGCGGGCGACTGCCGTGAAATCGACGTGTACGGTGATGTCCTGAAGGCCCGGCAGGATCAAAGGATCGGGGTGGGCCTGTTGGCGGAAGTGGCACATGAGCGTGCCTTGTCGGCGCTCCGGGTGATAGAACTCGGCGCGCGGGAAGCCGTAATCGATCAGGACGATCACGCCGCGCGCGAGGCGAGCGGAGGCCTTGCGCAGGAAGTCGCGGACCCCCGGCAGGACCTCCGACTCGTAGCCATCGGCCAGCGCGAGGCCGGCGAGCGCCGCGGTCGTCGGCGGCTCCTCGGGGCCTTCGGCAAAGACCCGGACTCCGGCCGCGTCGCGCGTGACGAGGAGGCCTCGGGCGCGCCCGTCCCGGATGCGGAATCGGGCCGCCGGGAGCGCGTCGAGGATCTCGTTCCCCAGGACGATCGAGGCCTCGGCATCGGGCCAGTCGGCCACCACGAAGACCCGGTCGGCCCATTGCGGGATCTCCGATGCCACGCGCTCCTGCGCGGCGGCGCGCAGGCGTGCGCTCCGTTCTATCATCCAGTAGCGCTCGGGGAGTCTGCAGGCCGCGCCCAGGGCCTTCAGGGTGTCCACCGCCAGCTGGCCGTTTCCGGAGCCCACCTCCATAATAGAGCCGCCGTGCGCGGCCAGTACCGGCGCCCATTGGCGGGCGAGCGCGCGGGCGAGGTGCGCGGACAAGAGCGGTGCCGTGACGTAATCCCCGCGCGCGCCGAAGACCTCGCGCCGCGCGTAATAGCCGCACTCGTCGTCGTAGAGTGCCCATTCCATGTAATCGGCGAAGGCGAGCGGCCCTTGGGCGAGGCGCGCCTCGAGGACCCGCTCATTATGCGCGAGCGCGGCCTTTTCCGGAGGCGAGAGCGCGGCCCATGCGGGAAGCGAAGAACCGGACATGGTTATGAGACCATAGAGGGAACGTCGGCCATTTTGTCACAAAAGGAGAGGGTCATGCAGGTGTCTGAGCGGGTGGTACTGGTGACGGGCGGCGCGCGGCGGCTGGGCGCCGCCATCGTCCGCCAACTGCACGCCCGCGGCCTGTCGATCGTCCTGCATTACCGCTCCTCGGCCGATGAGGCGCACCGGCTGCGCGCCGAGCTCGAGTCCGCCCGCCCCGCCAGCGTGGTCCTCGTGCGCGCCGATATCCTGAACGAGGATGCCCCGCGCGCCCTGGTCGATTGCGCGCTCGCGCGCTTCGGGCGCCTCGACATGCTCGTCAACAATGCCTCGACCTTCTATCCGACGCCGATCCAGGAGGCGACGGCCGACCAGTGGGACGACCTCCTGGGGACCAATCTGCGCGCACCGTTTTTCCTGAGCCGTCACGCCGCGCCCCACCTCGCGGCGCAGGGAGGCGCCATCGTCAACCTCATCGACATCCATGCCGCGCGTCCGCTCAAGGATTACCCCATTTACAGCGTCGCCAAGGCCGGGCTTGCCATGTTGACCCAGTCGCTGTCGCGCGAACTGGCTCCGACGATACGCGTGAACGGCGTGGCGCCCGGGGCCATACTGTGGCCCGAGGCGGGGGCCGACGAGGCCGAGCGCGAGCGCGTGCTGGCGCAGATCCCCCTGCACCGCACGGGCCTCCCCGAGGACATCGCCCGCGCCGTGGCCTTCCTGCTCCTGGATGCCCCTTATGTGACGGGTCAGATACTGGCAGTCGACGGCGGCCGCTCGACCGTGGCTTGAGGCCGCAGGCCTGCCGCCATCCCCCTAAGCCTCGGCACGGCGGGGCCTGGGCCCGCGCTTTTGCGAGGCGGGGACCTGCGTCCGCGCCCGAGGCCTTGCCGGGACCACACGGCCCATGGCGCGCCGCGAGAGCGCATACCCGTAGGGTCCCGAGGCGTCGTGGTGGCCGGGCGCCACCCGGGACCTCCCCGACCGCGCGTCCTTGTCGCCCGGGGGCCCGGGCTGCGGCCCGGCGGCCTGCGATCGGTCGTCCCCGGAGCCGGGGTCTCCTCAGCCGAAGTGGTAGGTCATCCCGAAGAGCGCGGAGCCGATGTCGAGATCGTGGCCGTTGACGGCCATGGCGCGGTAGATGCGGTATTCGAGGCGCAGGCCGATGCGGCGCCTCAGGCGATAGGAGATGCCCAGCCCGTAAAAGTCCTGGTGGAGCTCCTCCAGCATGTCGTTTTGCGCCGAGCTGCCCGTGACCCTATGTTCGCCCCCGCCCCCCGTACCTATCGTGGACCAGTCCACGAAGCCCACGCGCCCGTAGACATGCCACCGCCGGCCGAATCGGGGGCCCGCGGTCAGCGAAACGTCGACATTGTTCACGATCGTGGTGTAGGGCTGGCCTTGATCGTGGCCGACCCACCGACCGAGGCGGTTGTAGCCGGCCTCCACGCTAAACCAGGGGTCGATGGCATAGCCCGCAAAGATTCCCGCGCTCGCGGCGTTGCCGAGGCCCTGGGCATCGGAGGCGCCGATGGTGGCGCCCATGTAGAAGCCGGCGGCATGGGCGGCGGTGGACAGGGACAAGACACCGATCAAGGCGGCGGCGCGGGATGTCAAAGGCATTAGGCTGTTTATCCTCTCGAGGTGGGTTTATGGGGATTTCAGGGTGACGTCGGGGGGGCTGGCGCGGTGCCGTTCGATCACGAGCCCGACCTGGCCCGCGCCGCGGATGGCTCCCCGCTTGTCGAGGCGCAGGCGCAGCCAGGGGACTGGAAACTCCCGCAACACGAGTTCCGCCACGCGTTCCGCGAGGGTCTCGACGAGACGAAACTCCGAGGCCTCCACGAAGGCGACGACGCGTTTGGCGACCGCCTTGTAGTCGAGCGCATCGCGGATGTCGTCGGACGCCGCCGCGGCGCGTATGTCGACGGCCATGTCGAGATCGAATACGATGGTCTGACGGGTCTGGCGCTCCCAGTCCCAGATGCCGATAATGCAATCCGCTTTCAGATCGTGTAAATACAGCACATCGCTACTGTCTTGGGGAACGCCGTCACGCATATCTCGATTTGGGCCTATGTTTTGCCGGGGCTTGCCTATCTTTCAGGCTCCCTTTCCACGGCCATTTTGGCAAGTCGGGTGCTCGGGCTGCCCGATCCGCGTCAGGTGGGCTCGGGAAATCCCGGGGCCACCAATGTGCTGCGCGTCGGGGGCAAGAAGGCCGCCATTATCACCTTAATCGGCGATGTCCTCAAAGGGGTGCTGCCGGTGATCTTTGCGCGGCTCCTCGGGGTCGCGCCGTGGATCGTCGCGACCGTCGCCTTGTGCGCGCTGCTTGGGCACATCTATCCCGTGTTCTTTCGTTTTCGCGGCGGCAAGGGCGTGGCCACCGCGCTCGGGGTGCTCGCGGCCATCGATCCCCTGGCGGGCGCCGGACTTCTGGGTATCTGGCTCGTGGTGGCGATGGCGTTCCGCTATTCGTCGCTCGCGGCGCTCACCGCGGCGGTGGCCGCCCCGTTCCTGATGGCGCTCACCCTGCGCGCCCATGTCGGCGTGTTCTTTGCCGCCACATCGGCCATGAGCGTGCTCCTCTTGTGGCGCCATCGTAGCAACATCCGCAATCTTCTCGCGGGCCGCGAGACCAAGATCGGCGCTAAGGCGGCGCAAGTTCGCTGAGGGGCCAGCGGGGACGGACACCGAAATCCTGGCTGCCGGTCTGGCCGGCGGCGAGCCGCAGGCAGCCGGCGTAGGCGATCATGGCCCCGTTGTCGGTGCAGAAGGCGAGCCGCGGATAGTAGAGCTTGACCCCGAGGGCCCCCGCCTCTTCCGTAAGCCGCTCGCGCAGTCTCTGGTTGGCCCCCACCCCGCCTGCGATGATGAGGCGCTCATGGCCGGTCTGACGCAGTGCCCGGCGGCACTTCACGGCCAGGGTATCGACGATCGCGTCTTGCAGGGCGTAAGCGAGATCGCAGACCCGCTCGTCATCCAAGGGCCGATCCCGGGCGGCCTGCAAGAGCGCGGTCTTCAGGCCGCTGAAACTGAACTCCAGACCGGGGCGGTCGATGAGCGGGCGGGGCAGCCTGAGAGCCGTCTCGCGCCCGCGCATCGCCGCCTTGCTGATGGCGGGCCCCCCCGGGAAACCCAAGCCCAGGACCTGGGCGCTCTTGTCGAAGGCCTCGCCCGCGGCATCGTCGCGCGATTCGCCAATGATGGTATAGCGGCCGAGCGCCTGGACGTCGGCGAGCAGGGTGTGTCCCCCGGAGACGAGCAGGGCGAGAAACGGAAAATCCGGCGCCTCCGGTTCGAGTCGTGGCGCGAGGAGGTGGCCTTCCAGGTGGTGCACGCCGAGCGCCGGTATGGCGAGCGCGAAGGCGAGCGCGCGCGCCAGGGCCGCGCCCACGAGCAGAGCCCCCGCGAGGCCCGGACCGGCCGTATAGGCGATGGCGTCCACGTCGGCGATCGTCGCCCCCGCGTCGACGAGCAGGGCGTCGATGAGCGGGAGGAGCTTCTGGATATGGTCGCGCGAGGCGATTTCGGGGACCACGCCGCCGTAGAGGGCATGGCTCATCTGGCTGAAAAGCGCATGGGCGCGCAGGCCCGTGTCGCGGTCGTAGAGCGCGACGCCTGTGTCATCGCAGGAGGTCTCGATACCGAGCACGAGCATGGGCCGTGGTCCTGGTTTCACCTGAGGAAACCGTGCAGCTTACCGCCCCGGGGCGCGTTCACCAAGGGCGCGGCGCTCGGGGCCGGGCCCCGGCGACAGCCCCGCCCTAGGCGGCGCCATCCCTGGGTAGTCGAGAAGCGCCTCCTTTTTGGCGGCGTCACCGCCCCCGGCCGCGGCACCGTGTAGCGGTGTACAAATCGCTCGGCGCGCGCTAGAATCCGCCGTTTACCACGGGCCGCCGGCTCAACTACCACTTATAGCGAGGTGTATTGCGTCTATGCCATCGGTGCGCGTCAAGGAGCACGAACCCTTCGAGGTTGCGCTTCGTCGTTTTCGCAGGTCGTGTGAGAAGGCGGGTGTGTTCGCCGAGGTTCGTCGTCGCGAGTTCTATGAGAAGCCGACGGCAGTCCGCAAGCGCAAGGCGGCGGCCGCGCGCAAGCGCGAGTTGAAGAAGATCGCCCGCGTCGCCCAGCGCGCCAACAGGCCGTTCTAGGGATCCATGGCGCTGAAGGAGCAAATCGCCGAGGACATGAAGGCGGCGATGCGCGCCAAGGACACGCCGCGGCTCGAGGCGATCCGGATGTTGCGAGCCGCCATCCAGCGCCGGGAGGTCGACGAGCGCGTGTCGCTGGACGATACCGGGGTCCTTGTGGTCCTGGAAAAACTCGTGCGCCAGGGTCAGGAGTCGATCGAGCAGTTCAGCGCGGCAGGCCGCGCGGACCTCGTGGAGAAGGAGCAGGCCTCGCTCGCCGTATGGCAAGCCTACCGGCCCGCGCCCTTGTCCGCGCAGGAGATCGAAGACCTCATTCAAGAGGCCATGGCGCACACGCAGGCCACCTCGATCAAGGATATGGGACGGGTGGTGGCCCACATCAAGCCGCGCGCGCAGGGGCGGGCCGACATGGCCGCCGTGAGCGCGCGGATCAAGGAGCGGCTGAGTTAAGGAAGGGCGCCTGTCTTCCCTATGCGGGCGCCTGGGGGGCCTGTGTGGCAACAAAGATACCGTCGCCCTTCATCGATGCGGTCCTCGCGCGCACGGACATCGTCGAGCTGATCGGCGGTCGCGTGCCCTTGCGCAAGGCCGGCCGGGATTACAAGGCCTGCTGTCCTTTCCATGAAGAACGGACCCCCTCGTTTACGGTAAGCGCGGATAAGCAGTTCTATCACTGTTTCGGTTGTGGGGCGCATGGGTCTGCGATCGGATTCCTGATGAACTACGATCGCCTGGGCTTTGTCGAGGCGGTGACGGACTTGGCCAAGCGGGCCGGTCTCGAGATGCCGCAGGAGGGTCGCCCGACCGTAAAGGCGGGGCCGGACCTGCAGCCTGTGCTTACGGCCGCCGCACACTATTATCAGGAGGCCTTGCGCCACCATCCGTCCGCCGAGCGCGCCCAGGCCTATCTGAAGGGGCGGGGTATAACGGGGACGATCGCCAAGGGTTTTCAGTTGGGCTACGCCCCCCCTGGCTGGAATGGCCTCCTGAACGCCCTGGCCCGGGACTTCGATCCACCCTTGCTGGAACGCGCGGGCCTCGTCATCGCCCGCGAGGGGGCGGGGGGCTTCTACGACAGGTTTCGCGACCGGGTGATGTTTCCGATCGCGGATGCGCGGGGGCGCATCATAGGGTTCGGCGGCCGGGTGCTCGATCAGGGTGAGCCCAAATATATGAATTCGCCGGAGACGGCGTTGTTTCATAAGGGGCGCGAGATCTACGGCCTGCCACAGGCGCTGGACGCCATCGACAAGGCCGGACAGGTAGTCGTCGTAGAGGGCTATATGGACGTCCTCGCCCTGTCCCAGTTCGGTATCGCCCATGTGGTCGCGACCTTGGGGACCGCCACCACCCGCGAACACCTCGACCGTCTGTTTCGTTATGCGCCGGAGATCGTTTTTTGCTTCGATGGCGATCGGGCCGGGCGCGAGGCGGCATGGCGCGCCCTGGAGCAGGCGCTTGCGGCCTTGAGGGATGGGCGCCAGGTGAGCTTTTTGTTTCTGCCCGAAGGCGAGGACCCCGACACCCTGGTGCGGGCCGAGGGCGCGGCCGGGTTCCAGGCGCGGCTGCGCGGCGCCACCGAGCTTCCGGAGTTCTTCTTCGAGACCTTGTCGGCCCGGGCCGATCTTTCGCGCCTGGATGGGCGGGCGCGGTTGGTTGAACTTGCCAAGCCCCTGTTGTCGAAGCTAGCGAAGGGGGCGCTCTACGAACTCATGATAGGCCGGTTGGCGGAGCTGACCGCGCTGAAAGCCCCGCAGGCCGAGGTTTTGGTGCCGGCCCGCGCCGAGGAGGCGCGCCGGGCGGAGCCCCTGGTCCCGGTGCGCGGCGGTTCGCTCGTGCGTCAGGCCGTGGCCTTGCTTTTGCAATACCCCGCCCTCATTGAGGAAGTCGGGGAACTCCCGTTGCCCGGGAGACCAGGGATGGATGTGCTGGCGGCGCTCGTGGCGCTGCTGCGGGAAACGCCGGGACTGACGACCGGGGCCATCCTCGAGCGATTCGCCGACAGTGCGCACCGCTCGACCTTGGCGCGGCTCGCCGTCTGGGAGTACCCGTCGCTGCTGCCCGATCACAAGGGGGTCATGCGTGACATCATGAGCACACTGAACGAGCAGGCCCGCGCGGCCAAGGCCAAAGAGCGTCATAACTTCTTGATTAATAAAGGCAGTCTTACTCCTGACGAGCAGGCGGAGCTGGTCGCCTATCTGCGGAGTCGCAATCCCGGGGCGCAGTAACCGTCGAGGCGTGATGTCGATGGCCTGCTATACTTACCAGTTAATTTTTGAGTCCGAACTCAACTGAAACGGCACGAAGGGCGACCTTAAATGGACCAAGAAACGCAACGCCTGCAGCTCAAGAAACTCATCCTTCAGGGCAAGGAGCAAGGGTTCCTGACCTATCGGGACATCAACGACCACCTGCCCGAAGACGTGCATGACGCGGATCAGATCGAGACCGTCATCAACATGATCAACGATATGGGTATCGAGGTCTATGATCAAGCCCCCGATCCCGACACCTTGCTCATGAAGAATGATTCGGCCCCCACTCCCGACGACGAGGAGGTGGTGGAGGAGGCCGAGCAGGTGCTCGCTTCGGCGGTCGAGGGGGAGTTCGGGCGGACCACCGACCCGGTCCGCATGTACATGCGCGAAATGGGCACGGTGGAGCTCCTGACGCGCGAAGGCGAGATCGACCTGGCCAAGCGCATCGAGGACGGCATCCGTCAAAGCACCGAGGCCATAGCCGCGTGTCCGGCCACCATCGCCGAGGTGTTGCGGATGATGGAACTCGTCGAGCAAGACCAGATGCGGCTCACCGAGCTCGTCGTGGACTTCGTCGACCCGCAGGCCGTCGACGCACCCCCGCCGGAGGCCGAGCGGGATCTGGCCGCCGTCGATGGGGATGACGATGAGGAGGAGTCCGAGGAGGCCGACGGCGTCGAGGCCGACGAGGATGGTGGCCCGGATCGCGAGGAGGCGCTCGAGCGTTTCGGTCGCATCCGCAAGCTGCATGCCGCCATCGCGAAGGCCGCGGAAAAGAAAGGCTTCAAGAGCCCCGAGGTGGCGAAGAGTCAGGAGAAGCTCGCCGAAGAGTTCATGGAGATCAAATTCGTCTCCAAGCAGATCAATCGGCTGGTCGAGCATGTCCGGGCGCTCGTCGACGAGGCGCGCGAGCAGGAGCGGATCATCATGGACGTCTGTGTCACGAAGGCGCGCATGCCCCGCAAGGTCTTCTTGAAGAGTTTCCCGGGCAACGAGACCAATCCGCGCTGGGTCAAGAAGATCGGCAAGGGTGCCGAGGGTAACGCCGAGGTAATCGAGGCGAATCTGGCGGCCATCAACACAGCCCAGATGAGGCTCGGGGACATCGAGGTGCGCGCCGGGCTGCCGATTGCCGACCTGAAGGAGGTCAATCGGCGCATGTCGATCGGCGAGGCCAAGGCGCGGCGCGCGAAGAAGGAGATGGTCGAGGCCAACCTGCGTCTCGTGATCTCCATCGCCAAGAAGTACACGAATCGCGGCCTCCAGTTTTTGGATCTGATCCAGGAGGGCAACATCGGGCTCATGAAGGCGGTCGACAAGTTCGAATACCGCCGCGGCTACAAGTTCTCGACCTACGCGACCTGGTGGATACGCCAGGCCATCACGCGCTCGATCGCAGACCAGGCGCGCACGATCCGTATCCCGGTGCACATGATCGAGACGATCAACAAGCTCAACCGGATCTCGCGCCAGATGCTCCAGGAGATGGGGCGCGAGGCGACGCCGGAGGAACTGGCGGCGCGCATGGACATGCCCGAGGACAAGATCCGCAAGGTGCTGAAGATCGCCAAGGAACCGATCTCCATGGAGACGCCGATCGGCGACGACGAGGACTCGCATCTGGGTGATTTCGTCGAGGACACGAGCATCATGGCCCCGACCGACGCGGCGACCGTGGCTGGCCTTAAGGCCGCGACCCTTGATATATTGGACACCCTTACGCCACGCGAGGCCAAGGTCCTGCGCATGCGCTTTGGTATCGGCATGAACACCGACCACACCTTGGAAGAGGTGGGCAAGCAGTTCGATGTGACGCGTGAACGGATACGCCAGATCGAGGCGAAGGCCCTGCGCAAGCTGCGTCACCCGAGCCGCTCCGAGCACTTGCGCAGCTTCCTGGATATGTAAACCCCTTACGGGCCTGTAGCTCAGTCGGTTAGAGCAGGGGACTCATAATCCTCTGGTCGAAGGTTCGAGTCCTTCCGGGCCCACCATGTCCGACGGCGGGTTGCGCAGTTCGTGCGCGACCCGTTCGTCCCCTGGCTTCTGCCAGGCCCCGAGATTTTGTCGAGGGCCGCCTTATCCGTTCAGCCCAAGCTCGATACCGCGGGCCCCGGGCCTGCCTCTTTTGTGCCGTTTCCCGAGAAGACGACTGTTCTTGCCGGACCTTCTTGTTTCGGCCGCGCGATGGCGACTTTGCGGCGGCGGCCGACCCCGGACCCCGCGTCCGTCGACCATAAGGCATGATCCGGCGCGCGGGCGCCCGGACTGCTGCCCGGGGCGCGGGTTCGGTAAGCTCTGGCGTCACGGCCGGGTTTACGCGGCGCCATCCCCGGTTCCCGTCGCCATGAGAGGGGCGCGCCTCGCCATGCCCTCCCAGGGGGTATCCCGGGGCGCGTCACCCGTTGGCGTCCCTAGGGTTCGCGCTGTCGTGCTTTGTCGGGAAGGGGGTAATGGCAGGCGACGAGGCGCTCGCCATCAAGGACGGTGGGCTCCGGGGAATCGAGGTGGCAGCGCGACTGCGCGTGGTGGCACCAAGGGCAATAGACGCAGCCCATGGACGGGATGTGGCTTGCGCGGGAGATGGCGCTCGACAGGGTCTTCATGTCCCGCCCACTGGTCGGATTGGGCAATGCCGCGAGCAGGGAGGCGGTGTAGGGGTGGGCAGGGCTTTCTATCAGGGCGGTCGTGGGCCCCTGTTCCATCATGTGTCCCCCGAAGAGGACCAGCGTGCAGTGGGCCACGTAGGAGATTGCCGAAAGGTCATGGCTTATGAAAAGGTAGCTCAAGCCTTTTTCGGCCTGGAGGTCGCGCAGGAGGTTCAGGATACGGGCTTGCAGCGAGACGTCGAGCCCGGAGGTCGGTTCATCCAGCACGAGCAGGCGCGGCTCCGTTGCGAGCGCGCGCGCGAGCGCGACGCGCTGGCGCTGCCCCCCCGAGAGCTGGCGTGGGTGGCGTGACAGCGCGGCCTCGTCGAGACCGACGCGCCGAAGCAGTTCGATGGCTTTGCGCTGCCGCGCGACCCGCGCCATCCCGAAGGCGAGGTGCAGGGGTTCGGAGACGATACGATCGACCGTCATGCGCGGGTTCATGGCCTCGAAGGGGTCCTGAAAGACGAGCTGCATCTGTCGCCTGAAGGGCCGCAGGGCCGCGCCCTTCAGTGCGGTGATCTCGATGCCGTCCCAGAAAATCCGCCCCTGGCTTATGGGCGTCATCTGCAAGACCGCGTGCCCGAGCGTCGTCTTGCCACAACCGGATTCCCCGACGATTCCAAGGGTCTTTCCACCGGAAAGCGAGAAGCTGATGTCGGCGAGGGCCGTGTGGCGCCGTTCCTCCTTGTGGCCCAGCCGCGGCCTCTTCACATATTCGACAGTCAGGTTTTCGACCTGAAGACCGCTCATCATGGCGCCTCCGGACAGGGATGAAAACAGGCAAAGCGTGGCTCGGTCCGCC
Source organism: Pseudomonadota bacterium (assembly GCA_021816425.1). Lineage (GTDB taxonomy): Bacteria > Pseudomonadota > Gammaproteobacteria > Acidiferrobacterales > Acidiferrobacteraceae > Acidiferrobacter. The sequence goes on from JAKAXT010000010.1 coordinate 29,712, forward strand.
GCATGGCAGGCTCGTTCTGGCGGCAGTCGTCGCGCGCGTTCGGGCAGCGTGGGGCGAAGCGGCAGCCCGCGGGCAGGGCGCCGGGCCCCGGGGGCAATCCCGGTATCTCGGCAAGCCGGCCGCCGTGCCCGTGAAGCGGCGGGACCGCGTCACGCAGAGCGCGGCTGTAGGGATGGCGTGGCGCCTCGAAAAAGTCCGCGGCGCGGCCTTCCTCGATCCCGCGCCCCGCGTAGAGCACGAGTATCCGATCGGCGCGGGATGCGGCAAGGGCCAAGTCGTGAGTGATGAAGACCACGGCAAGCCCGCGTTCGCGGCGCAGTCGCGCGAGCAGATCGAGGATCTGCGCCTGAACCACGACATCGAGGGCGGTCGTCGGCTCATCGGCTATGAGCAGCGTCGGGTCGCAGACGAGCGCCATGGCGATCATGGCGCGCTGGCGCATGCCGCCGGAGAGCTGGTGGGGGTAGGTCTCCGGACCGTCCGCCGCGTGCGCGAGCCCCACCTCGGTCAGAAGTGCGCGCAGCCGCTTCTGGGCCGCGCGCCGCGTCCCGCCCCTGTGGACCCGATAGGTCTCGGCGATCTGGGCCCGTATGCCGCGGCTCGGATTGAGGGCGGTCAGCGGGTTCTGGAAGACGAGTCCCATGTCGCGCCCGCGCCGCGCCCGCAGCGCGGGCTCGGGCAGCGCCGTGAGCACCGTGTCATGCAGATGGATCGAGCCCGCGAGGCGCCGCACCCCGAAGGGCAAGAGGCCGAAGATGGCGGCGGCGGTTAGCGATTTGCCGGAGCCCGATTCGCCCACGAAGGCCAGCATCTCGCCTTCGGCCACTTCGAATGAAAGGTCGTCGACCAGCGGCCGCGCGCGCCCCGCGTGCGCAAGCCCTATGGTGAGGCCGCGGACATCAAGCACGATGCGACCTTGCGCGCTCATCCCGACGCCTCGCCGTTCAGCCGCGCAAGCAACCCCTGCCCCAACATATTCATCGCCAGGATCGCAAGGAAGATGGCCAGTCCCGGGAACACGATGAGCCACCACGAGCCTATGACGGCCAGGCCCGCGCCGGTATTCAGGAGGCCGCCCCAGGAGGCGTGCGGAGGCTGGATGCCGAGCCCGAGGAAGCTCAGGCCCGAGAGGCCCAGAATCATGTCGGCCATGAGGAAGGTCGCATTGACGATCACGAGCGGGAGCATGGCGCGCAGGATATGTGTCCGCGCGATATAGAAACCACCCGCGCCGAACTGGCGGGCGGCGCGCACATAATCGCGTTCGCGCGCCGCGAGCGTCTCGTTGCGGGCGAGCCGCGCGATGCCGGGCCAGGACACGAGCCCGAGAAGCGTGGCAAGTCCGGTCTCGCCCAAGGGTACGATGGCCGCGAAGAAGATCATCAAGATGAGCGTCGGAATGGCGAGCAGGGCGTCGAGCAGGCGCATGAGCGCGCGATCGATCCACGCGGGCCCGAGGCCTGCCAGTATCCCGTAGGCGAGACCGGCAAAAAGCCCGATGGCCGATGCCCCGAAGGCGACGGCGAGCGTGGTCTGGCCGCCGCGCATGAGGCGCGCCAGGGTATCGCGCCCGAGGGCGTCGGTTCCGAGAAGGAAGCGTGCGTCGGGGGCGGCAAGGATGTGACGCGCATGGATCGCGAGCGCATCGTGGGCATAGAAGGCGGGCCCGGCCCATGAAAAGAAGGCGAGCGCCAGCATGAGTGCGGCACCCAGGTATTCCGCGGACGCCGCCCGGACCATGCGCCGCCATGACCACCCCATGACGGAAGCGCAGGCCCTTTCCCTCGTATCCGCGGAGAAGTTACCCTCAGTCATAGCGCACCCGTACGTCGAGCAGGGTGTTCAGGAGGTCTGCGGCCAGGTTGCCGAGCACGGTGAGGATCCCGATCAGAAGCACGATCGCCGTCAGCGTCGGGTAGTCCTGTTCCAGCGCCGAGCGCCACAAGAGCCAGCCAAGCCCCGGGTAGTTGAATACGCTCTCGGTCAACACCCCGCCCACGAAGATCTGCGGGACCATCATGCCGATCAAAGTTGCAAGCGGCCGCGCGGCGTTGCGCAGGACGTGCCCGAAGGCGATGCGCGCAGGCCCCAGTCCGCGTGCGGCCGCGGCGCGCACATAGTCCTGCCGGTATTCGTCGCGCACCTGGTGGCCAAAGTAGCGCGAAAGCCCCGCTGCGAGCGGCAGCGTGAGCGTCGCAGCCGGCAGAACGAGATGCCGCCACAGCGTCCCGCCAGGCGCGGTCGCCGCCGCGCCGCCGATGCCGCCTGGGGGCAGCCATGCAAGATCGGCCGCGAACACCAGGATCAGGACCGTGCCCACGAAAAACGTGGGGAGCGAGTAGCCGACGATCTGCCACGCGCCGATCAGACGTTCCGGCAGGCGGCGGGCGTAAGCCCCCTGCGCAAGCCCGAGGGTCACGGCGAGCCCGATGGCGGCCACCGCGACCACCGCGTCCAGGAGCAGGGTATTGTGGAGGTAGGAGCCGATCAGGCGCACCACGGGCGCATGTTGCGTATACGAGTAGCCGAGATTGCCGTGTGCGAGATGCATCCACCAGGTGAGGTACTGCTGCCAGACCGGGTGGTCGAGCCCCATCTGCCGGTCCAAGGCGGCCACTGCGTTCGGCGACGCATGGACCCCGAGAATGCTGTAGGCGGGCCCCCCGGGTGTCGCGTAGATCATGAAGAACACGAGGGTGACGAGCAGCGCAACCGACAAAACCGAACCGCCGAGCCTACGCAAAACCGCGACGATCACGAGGGATCCCCCCTTGCGCATCGCGGTCTTCGCGGGCCCGGTGCGCTCATGGTCACCGCTGGCCCCTCGCAATCCAGAGGTACTGGGGGTTGAAGCCGCCGAGAGGCGAATAGGCCCGACGCAGCCCGCGTATGTCGCCCCGGGCCTCTATGACGTGCCGCTGGCCGGGAAGGACCACCACCGGCTGCTCCTTTATGAAATAATCCTCATACCGGAAGATCGCATCCTTACCGGGCGCCGACGGAACCGCATCGAGAAGCGCATCCATGTGCTTGTCGCAGTAGTGGTAGAAATTATTGGCCCCGCCGCACCCGAAGATGTTGCGTGCGCTCGGATATGCGCTCAGCCCCCAGGCGAGGTAAAGCGCGTCCCATTTCGCGGCGTCCGGCCCCTGGGTCATGGCCACGATCTCGTTGAACGGCTTTTCGCGAAGACGCATGTCGATGCCGACTTGAGCCAGCATCTCCTTGATGATGGTGGGCCCCCGGACCTGCCCTGGCGGCACGAGTGCCGTAAACATCAATCGTCGCCCCTTCCTTTGACGCACCCCGTTACGGCCAAGCCGCCACCCCGCCTCGCGCAGAAGCCTGCGCGAAAGACGCGGATCATAAGCCCCGGTACGTTCGAGCCTACGCGCAAGCGGCGAGAGGTAGGTGGCCGGACTTGGCGGTATTGGGCCGTAATCGCGCACCCCTTGACCATAATATTGTACGCGAATCAAGAGACTTTGGTGGATCGCGTGCATCATGGCGGCGCGCACGCGCGCATCACGCAAAAAGGCGACCCGGGGGTTGGCGTAATCGAAACCAAGGTAGTTGAAGCCCCACACGGGCCCGACCACGCGTTGCCGGAACCCGCGCAGCTTCCCGCGCCCCGGAAAAAGTTCGTGGGGCAGGTCGGCGATCTGAATCTTGCCGGTCTTGAGGCCGAAGAAGATCGACTCGGGATCGTGCAGGAAGCGCAGCACGAGCCTATGGAGGTAGGGCCTGTCAGGCCCGGTAAAGCGGCGATTGGGGCCAAAGGCGACGTACCGGCCGAATGCGAAGGCAACGAGCCGGAACGGTCCGTCGACGATCCGAAAAAATCGCAAGTCGGCGAGGTGGGCATAGAGGCTCGTGACGGAAAACCCCTTCCATGCGGCGGCCGGCAGGGGCGTCAACAAGGTCAGCCCATTTAGAATGAACCAGCGCGGATTCACGGCCTTTTTCAAGGTTATGCGCAAACGATAGGGTCCGAGAACGCGGAATGAGGCGACGTCCGTCGGGATGCCGCCCACCCCGTAGTTCGCGAACCGCGGACCCAGGCGCCGAATCATGCGGTAGGTGTAGGCGACGTCCGCCGCGGTGACGGGCGCCCCGTCGGACCATCGCCAGCGACGCCCCAAGGTCAGCGTATACGTTCGGTGGTGGGGGCCCGTGACGATTCGTCGAGCAATACTCAAACGTCTAGAGATATGGAATCGACGCGTCACCCATACGAGCGGCTGATAGAGAAGCCCCGCCGCCTGCTGATCGAAGGCCGAAGAGATCAAAAGCGGGTTGAAGCCGTTCACGGCCGCCGGCGGGCCGAGGCCTACCCCGGGCACGGTGACGATCGTTCCGCCAGGTCTGGGATGGATGCCCCGCGTGCGCATCACGCCCCACGTGGCGCCGGTGAACAGGCACAGTGCCGTATACAGCCCGACCTGGGCGATGCGCCCCATTCTTCCCTGTCGCCGCGGCATTCCCTATACCCGTCCTGAATCCTCGAATCATGATGCCAAAGACGCGCGTCCGATGCGAGAAGGAGATGGCCTGTCCGAGACCGGCCGGGGAGGACCGCACCGTATGCGGAGGGGGCGAGACCTGGCGCGTGGACCACGTTGCAGGCGCGAGCCACCCTCCGGGCGGCTTGGGGCGGGGTGACGCAAGGCGCGTGCGCGTCACGCGCGACGGGTGTCGTTTTGATACCGGGCGGGTGGCCTTGGCGGCTCGTTCCCGGGCCGCGCGCCGCCAATCCGGTGGCCACCGCCATAACGCGCGCTTATGGGTCCCGGTTTTGAAAATTCGCCGATAGGTTCTCGTGTTTCCGTGTCGCGGGCTTTGGGGCGCGATGGCCCGTGTGGCGTTAAGCCCATGTTTCCTTAAATCTATTGAAGGGCCAAAGCTTTTCTATGATCGCCGTTTTTCCTGGGTCCGAGCGTCCGGCTGAGGGCGGGAATGGGCCCGGTGGGTTGGGGGCGGGCCCATCGGGGTCTTGACATAGCATTCTTTTATGAGTCATAACTCACCATTAGGCGCTTTGATAGGCCTCATAAATATGCATTATGCACTTATGCATATAAGAATTTATTTATAAGGCAACGGCGCACGGCCACGGGGGCCGGCGACGGTTTCACGAAGGCAGGACGGAGATTTCTGGAAATGGCGATTGCCCGACGCGGGCGGGGCGCAAAGGCCCAGGCCCCGTCGGGCCGTTCCGCTAAGACCGGTCTTATCTCGTGTCTGCAAGGATCACTGTGTTCGAGGAGGGGTCGGTACGCATGAGATGGGCATCTAAGGCGTTCGGAGTGGGTTTGGGGCTACTTGCGGTCACGGCTGTCGCCTATGCCGCGAACCCGGCCAAGACGCAGCCAGACCATAAGTCCGGGGTGGTGCGCAAGGCCGCCGTGACGAAATCCAAGGCCGGCAAGGCCGCCCCCAAGGCCAAGGCCGTCAAGGCCAAGGCCCCGGTCCTGACCGGGCGGCGGCCGCCGCTCGTGGCCGTGGGCATGAAGGCCCCGGCGCT
>JAKAXT010000011.1 GCA_021816425.1 Pseudomonadota bacterium
CCGATCTTATCGAGACGGGTGGCGATGCCGGGCCCCACCTGGGCCGTGTCGCCGTCTATGGTCTGCTTGCCGGCGAATACGAGGTCGACGGGCAGACCTCGATGGACCTGGCGTATGGCGGCCGCCAACGCATAGCTCGTGGCCAAAGTGTCGGCCCCCGCAAACGCGCGATCGGTCAGCAGGATGGCGTCGTCGGCGCCGAATGCCAGGGCCTTGCGCAACGCCGCCTCGGCCTGTGGCGGCCCCATGCAAAGCGCGGTCACGCGCCCCCGGTAGCGATCCTTCAGGCGCAAGGCCTCCTCCAGGGCATAGAGGTCGTAGGGGTTGACGATGGCAGGCACCCCTTGGCGCATGATGGTGTTGGTAACCGGGTGCACGCGGATCTGCGCGCTGTCGGGCACCTGTTTTATGCAGACCAGAATATGCATTTCACTCTCCTTTGGGGGGCGCCGCGGGCGCGCGCGCGATCGCCTTTACCGCCACCTCGGCCGTCTGATTCTGAAAGACCCGGAAGACCTTCTCGGCTTGCGCGGTGGAGCACACGAAATCCTCATGGGCCCTCTCCAGGAGAGATGCGCACAAGGCGCGCAGCTGCTCGCCTTCGGCGGGCGCGTCGTCGAGGGCGCCTGCCAGGTATTGGCGAAAACGTTTCAGGATATGGAGCCGGTTTACGTTCACGACATGCTTGTCGTAGGGCACCGCCAAATATTCAAAGAACTCTTCGGCCGCCGACAACCGGCTCAACTCGCGGAAAAGCTTTTGGCCCGCGGACCCCTCGGACGCGCCACTCATACCACCGCCCTCGCAAGCGCGGGCGCGCAGACCGTGCCCAGGAAGCCGCGCAGATCCTGATCCGTCGGCGGGCTTTTGGTGCGCACGGCGTGGGCGCGGATCAGGCCCACGATCTCCTGCGCCTGCTCGCGGCTCAATGCAATGCCCATCTTGCCGTAGACATGGGCCACGGCGCGCGAACCCGAGTGCTTGCCGAGCACGATGCGGTGCGCGCGACCCACCTGCGCGGGGTCGAACCCCTGATAGGTGCGGACATCCTTCAACAGCCCATCGACGTGAATGCCGGCCTCGTGGGTGAAAACCGCATCACCCACGACGCTCTTCTGCGGCGGCGTCGGCCGGCCCGAGGCCCGACCGACGAGGTCCGAGATCACCGGCAATTGCGTCAGGTCGATGCCGGTCGCGCGCCCATGGATCACCTGCAGCGCGAGCGCCACCTCCTCCAGGCTCGCGTTGCCGGCGCGCTCGCCCAGGCCGTTCACGGTGGTGTTGGCGTGGCGGGCGCCGGCGAGCACCGCCGCCAGGGTATTGGCGGTGGCAAGGCCGAGATCGTCGTGCGCATGCATTTCGATCGGCAGGTCGGTATTTTTGATAAGCGCGGAGACGCGCTCGTAAACGGCGAACGGATCCAGGACCCCGAGGGTGTCGGCGAATCGCAGGCGGCAGGCGCCGGCCTTTTGCGCCGCGTCGGCCACCCGGTACAGGAAGCCCGGATCGGCGCGCGAGGCGTCCTCGGCGCCGACCGAGACTGTCATGCCCCGATCGACGGCCGCCCCCACGAAGCGCGTCACGGCCTTCAAGACCCAGAGGCGGCTGCGGCCGAGCTTGCGACGGATCTGGATATCCGACACCGGGATCGAAAGATGCGCGAGCACAGGTCCACACAGACCGGCCGCATCGAGATCGGAACGGCACATGCGCGCCCATACCATGAGACGGGCCCTGAGACCGAGCGCGCCGATCGCGCGTATCGTGTCGCGCTCCTCGGGGCCGAGGGCCGGAATGCCGACCTCCATCTCGGCGACCCCGGCGTGGTCCAGGGCGCGGGCGATGGCGATCTTGTCCTCGGCGCTGAAGACCACGCCGGCGGTCTGTTCGCCGTCACGCAAGGTGGTGTCGTTGATCCCTATCGCAAGATTCATGTCATAAGCCCTCATGAGCGCCTGCGAACGCAAATAGCAAGCGCCATGCCAAGGACCGGGGGTGGGGCGAAATGGCGGGCCGGGCGGGGTTCGGCCCCCGAAAGCGCCCGACTATGTGCGCTTTGCGACCTACACGCCTGTCGCAAACCCGACGGGGCGCGGACCGGAGGGACGGCCCCGGCCGACACCATGCGAATCCCGCGCGGCTTCCTGCCGTTTTCGATCGTCTTTGGGATCGGGATGGGCGGCGGGCGGGGGCTTATGCGCCACGCCTCGGCGAAAGAAGGGGGTTCGGGGTGCCACCAGGCCGCGGCCCGACGCGGCCGCGGTGGCGCGGCGGCCTCGCGAAGGATCGCCAGGGGTCATGGCGCCCCGAAAGTGGACGGCGGCACGTCTCCTGGCCCCAGGGGTCACGCCCTCTCCGGCGTCGGTCCGGGAGGGCTCGCTCGGATGGGGCGCGGAGCATGCAAGGTGGCGACGACCGGTGCGCCCCTTGCCGCCACGTGCCCTCGCATGCCCCGCGGCCCCGTCGGAGCAAACCCCCAGGCCACGCGCGCCCGTGATCAGACGGCCCGGGAAGTGTCGCAAAACCGACAATATCTTGACAAAGACGCCGCGTTTGTCGGAAAACCGACAACGCCCGGTTCGAGAGGCGTGGGCTCCAGGATCCCCTTCCCCCGCCTTGCAAAGCGCTTCGGCGCTGAGCAGGCGGGCCCGATGCCGCCCGTCACAACGCGACGGACGGGTGACGGCCCCATGGCGGTACGTTAATTGCCTTGTGTGGCGCTAGAATCATTATCAGGGATACTCGACGCGTGACGGAGATCGTGTCATGAACAAGCGACCGGAAGGCAACGCGGCGGCGCAAGTGCTTGCCATGTATGAGATCGGCAAGGCGCTGAATTCCTGCGCCGATCTCGGCAAGAATCTGCGCGCCACGCTCGAGATCCTGGCGTCTTATCTCCACATGCAGCGCGGCATGGTGGCGCTCGTGCAGGATGACGGGGCCTTGCAGACCGTAAGCGCACACGGCTTGAGTCGCCAGGAAAAGGACCGCGGACGCTACCTGAAAGGCGAGGGCATCATCGGCAGGGTCCTGAAGACCGGCCTGCCGGTAGTCATCCCGGATGTCGCGGACGAGCCTTTGTTTCTGAACCGCACGAAATCGCGAGACCTGGGCAAGGGACGCGCGATCGCCTTCATCTGCGTTCCGATCAAGGCGGGGCGTGAGACGATCGGCGTTTTGAGCGTGGACCGCGAGGCCCACGTCGCGCCAAGGTCCCCGCGCTTCGAGCAGGACGTGCGATTCCTCAAGATGATTGCCATCCTGATCGGCCACGCGGTAAGACAAAATCGGCTGGTCGCCGCCGAGAAGGCCGAGCTCTTGTCGGAGAAGCAACAGCTCGAGACCGCCTTGAAGGGCCGCTACAGCATCGATAACGTCATAGGCTACGGCAAGCGCATGCAGGAGGTGTTCGCGGAGGTCCACAAGGTGGCGCCCGGCCGCGCGACCGTACTGCTGCGCGGCGAGTCGGGTACCGGTAAGGAAATGATCGCGCGCGCCATCCATTACCTGAGTCCGCGCAAGGACAAGCCCTTCATCCGCGTCAACTGCGCGGCGCTCACGGAAACCCTGCTCGAGTCCGAGCTGTTCGGTCACGAGAAAGGGGCCTTTACCGGCGCCTCGCAGGAACGCAAGGGGCGCTTCGAGTCCGCGCACGGCGGGACGCTCTTTCTGGATGAGATCGGCGAGATCTCGCCGGCCTTTCAGACGAAACTCCTGCGCGTGCTTCAGGAGCGCGAGTTCGAACGGGTCGGCGGCAACAAGTCGATCCGGGTCGACGTGCGCCTGATCTGCGCCACCAACCGCGACCTGGAGGCGGCGGTGACCGATGGCTCGTTCCGCGAAGACCTCTATTATCGCATCAATGTCGTGGCCATCTTTCTGCCGCCCTTGCGCGAGCGCCACGAGGATATCCCCTTTCTGATCGAACATTGCCTCAACAAGTTCAACCGGGAGAACGACCGGCAAATGCGCATGGCGCCCGAGGCGATGCGCATCCTCTTGCGATGCAATTGGACCGGCAATGTCCGCGAACTCGAGAACTGCGTGGAGCGTTCCGCGACCATGGCGCAGGGCGATACCATCGAGCCGCCCGATCTCTCCTGTCAGCAGGGAAAGTGCTTTTCGGGCGCGCTTCAGGAGGGCTGGGCCGCGAGAAGCGGCGCGCACGCCCCGATGCGCGCAGAGGGGCGGCCCGGACCGGCGGGCGCAAACGGCAGCCAGGCCGGGGAGCCCCCGGCCTCGGAGCGCGATCGCCTGGTTTGGGCGCTCGAGCAATGCGGGTGGGTGCAGGCGAAGGCCGCGCGCCTCCTCAACCTCACGCCGCGCCAGATCGGATACGCCTTGAAAAAATACGCCATCCCCCTGCGACGCCTGTAGGCCGGTCATGCCCGTGCCGCAACACCCTTCTTCGCGGGGCCGCGGCGGGTCCGCCCACGGCCGTCCCGCGGTTTCCCTTGGTACGCTATTTGCTTCATGGGATGGGCAGGGCGGCGGCCGGACGCGGGGATATCAAATGACGATCGAGGCGGAGCGAGGCGGGGCAAGCGGAGACGAAGAGGCCTGCATGGCATGCCGCGCCCGCGGGTGGCCTTGGCCGCCACGCTGTCGCCCCGGGTCGGCCTGCCTCTTCGCGCAGGGCGCGCTCGGCGTCCACCGCTTTTTCCGACGTAACCCGGTGCTCGGCACGCGCTGCGCCACGTCCGAGTGGCCGGCAAGGGTGCGACGCGCCGCGGCCGCCCGCGTCCATCCTTATTTTGCGGCAGAGCTTCTCCACGATGCGGATCGCCGCGTGCGCTGCCAGGCCGTCAAACGCGCGCCGCGAGAGCGGGTATCGCCGCTACGCGAGGATGTCGACACCGGCGTCCGGGCCGCCGTGGCACGCAAACTGTGGGGGAACGATCTTATCATTATGATGGATGACCCGGAGGTCGCCGTCCGGCGCATCGTGGCATCCCGCATCACGCCACACCTGCTGCCGCTCATGCTCGGCGATGCGGACCCCCACGTCCGGCGCGTCCTCGCGCGACGCATAGACGCGTCGTGGCTCGCGATTTTGGCGGAGGATCCCATCGCCGATGTCCGGGCCATAGTCGCCGGGCGTCTACGCTGGGCCCCACAAACGGCGCCCTCCGAGTAGGCCATGGGGGCAAGCAGCCTTCGCGACGCGCGCGCATCCGCGATCGAAGGGTCCGCGGCATCCGTCCGACGGGGCATCCGGCCGTGAGCGCGACACGCCAAGACCGCGACGCGTCCATCGCGGACCCTGTGACGCCCCCCGTCCACCCCAATGACGTGGATAGACGCCGCATCCTGCGACTTCTCAAGAACCGGCGCCGGTACCGCTACGTCCGCCCGATCGTCCTTCCCGGCCCCGAAGGGTACATCGTGCGCAGCCCCTGCTGCTCGCGCACGGTCGACAACGCCGGCGGCATGATCGACATCGCATGGCTGCGTTATCGCGGCGGACATGACGCATGGCACCTCTATCGCCGCGATCACGTGACCGAGGCCTGGGTGATTCAGAGCGTCCAGTCGAGCCTTGCCTTGGCCGTCGCCGACCTCAACGAAGATCCCGCACGGGTGTTCTGGGCCTGAGAGGGCCCCGCCCGACCGGACCTGCGGCCCCAAACGCGGGCGCACAACGACAAGGGCACGGCCGTGGCGTCGTTATCGTGGCCGCCCGCCGGCCCCCTCTTTGGCCATCAAGCGTCCGCCGGATCCACAAAAGCCAGGGGGCGCAGAGGCGCGCCACGCCCCCGGCATTTTTCTGGCGGCACGCAGAAAGCCGCGAGAGGGTTCGCGGAAAATCGGGGGCTTGCCGCGGGTAGTCGCTCTTTGTATGGCGCGGCCATCCTGACGGCGGCCGCGGTTCGCTCCACGGGGCTCGACGTGCAAGCGGACGAGCCGCCCGAGCGCCACGCGCTGATTGGCGGCAGGCCATGGGTAGACAACGACCCAGAGATACAGAAGGCGCGGCAAAAAGAACGGGCGCTGCCACGGGCCTCCGCCTAGGATCCGCCTTTTCTGCTCGCTCCGTTGCCTCATATGCGCGAGCCCTGACGGGCGATATCTGACCCATTCGTCTGGAAGGCACGGCAAATGACCATGCGCGCCCGCGGGACCCGCGCACACCATTGCGCTACGCTCGCAATATCGACGTCATCGGCTTCCCCTCCGGCGTGGCGCGCCAAGTCCGCCCATGATGCGACCCGCGAGAACGAACGCGCTACCGGCTCGAGCCCACCTCCGTCCCGCGCGCAGAGATCCGTGGGCGTCTCGTCCGGGCCCGCCTTGGGCCGACCGGCCGCGACGGCATGGAACGTCCGCGCGCGGGGGCGGGCAGACGACCGTGCGGAATGGGCTGATTCGCCCCGTCGCGAAAGCGCCGGCCCGACGATGAGGGCCGGCTCCAATTCCCCACCCCTCGCGCGCGCCCGAGGCCGCAAAGGACCGCCGCCGGACCCGGCCCGCCTCGTTCGGACGACCCCGGCCTGTAAGGCCGATCCTTCTTGAGACACCCCGGCCTATACTCGGGCCTCATGATCAGGCGAATGGATGAAACGCCTCATGTCGTCGTGCTTCTCGATCCATGCGACTGTGGCCGCAAGCTCGCCCCCTTTCTGAGGAGTCCGACGACCCGCGTCATCCGCAAGAGTATCGCGCCAACCGGCATACGCAGGGAGGCGGCCCTTTTTGTCGTGGCGCGCGGCGCCCGTCATAGCCTCGGCACGAAGCGCCGCGCGCGCCGACCGTCCATGCAGACGCGGCGCCGGGCGCAGGAGGTCTTGAAGGCGCTTCCCGCGCTCATAACGGATCTTCTGGGCGTCGAGGGACAGGAGCGCGTGGTCGCCCGCGCCAGGATCGCCCTTCTGCGCTTCCCCGGGGTCCACGCCGCACGGATCGTTCTCTACAAAGAACACCGGACGGCGCCGCGCCAGGAGGGGTTTTCGAGCGTGGAAGACCCGTCGCGCATCGGGCGGTTTCGCTGGGTTCGCGCCTGCGAGCCGCTCGCGCTTGCCCCCGACCAGCAGCGCGCGGCGCTGTCTTTGCTCGACCAGCATCACCCCATAGGCTTTGTGGACCTCGCGGTAAGCCAGGACGCGCTTTTGCCGCCCGTCCGCGCCGCTTTGCTCGCCGCCGGTCGCAGTATCACGAGCGCGGTCGAACGGGAACGCTCGCGCACGCATCTGCAACGGCTGCACTTCCTGCATTCGCGCCGCACCGCCGAGCTTTCGGCGGAGATTGCCGAAAGGCAGCGCACGGAGCAGGAGTTGCGCCGTTTCCTGATTGCGATCGAGCAGTCCGGGGACTCGGTTTTCATCACCGACACGCGCGGCATCATCCGATATGTGAACAAGGCCTTCGAGACGATCACAGGCTACGTGCGCGAGGAGGCCATAGGCCGCACGCCGCGCCTCCTGCGGTCGGGCCGCCACTCGCGCGACTTCTACGGCAACATGTGGCGCACCATACGCGCGGGCTCGGTCTATCGCGAAATGTTCGTCAACCGGCGCAAGGATGGCGCCCTTTATTACGAACAGACCACGATCACGCCGCTGCGCGATGAGAGTGGCGCGATCACGTATTTCGTGTCGACGGGAAAGGATATGACAGAGCATCTGGCGATCGAGGAGCGCATAAACTACCTCGCGCATCACGACCCCCTCACGAACCTGCCCACCCGGGCGCTGTTCTCGGGCCGCATCGACGACGCCGTCAGTCGGGCCCGCCTGACCGACTCTTCGCTCGCGATTCTCCTGTTCGACCTCGATCGATTTCAGCGCGTGAACGACACCTTCGGCCCGCTCGTGGGGGACCGCATCGTCCAGGAATTCGCCGAACGGCTGCGTGCCACGCTCGGCAAAAGGGCGTTCGTGGCAAGGCTCGGGGGTGACGAATTCGGGGCGCTCCTCGCGCCCGTGGAGTCCCCGCAGGACGCGAGCGTGTTCGCGGACCACCTGGCGGCGCTCGTGGCCGAGCCCTTTATGGTGGACGGACACGAGTTCTTTCTCACGGTGAGCGTCGGCGTGAGCCTCGCGCCGGGCGATGGCGCCGATGCGGAGACCCTGCTCAAGAACGCCGGCAGCGCGCTGGACCGCGCGAAGCTGCGGGGCGGTAACGCCCACGAGTTCTACACGGCCGACATGAATGCCAAGGCGCTCGAGCGGTTGACCCTGGAGAGCCGGCTCAGGCGCGCCCTCGAGCGCGACGAGCTACGTCTTTTCTACCAACCGCAACAGGATATGGTGAGCAGGCGCATCGTGGGCATGGAGGCCTTGATTCGGTGGCAGCAGCCGGACGGCGCCCTGGTCACTCCGGCAGGCTTCATACCGCTGCTCGAGGAGACCGGCCTCATAGTGCCGGTGGGGGAATGGGTGCTCCAGACGGCGCTCGCGCAGATGGAGGCATGGCGCAAGGCGGGCCTCTCCGCCCTGCGCGTCTCGGTCAACATCTCCGGCCGGCAATTCCGTGACCGCACATTGCTCGCGGTCCTGTCCGACATCCTCGGACGCTGGCCGCAGGACGAAGGCCTGCTCGAGCTCGAGCTCACGGAGTCTGTGCTCATGGAAAACGCTCAGAGCGCTATCGACATGCTCGAGGCCTTGAGCGACATGGGGATCCGGCTTGCGGTCGACGACTTCGGGACCGGCTACTCCTCCTTGAGCTACCTGAAACGCTTCCCCCTGAATGCCCTCAAGATCGACCAGTCGTTCGTGGCCGACGTGACGCGTCCGGGTGACGGTGGCGCGATAACAGGGGCCATCATCACCCTCGGTCACGAACTGGGGCTCGACATCGTGGCCGAAGGGGTCGAGACCGAGGATCAGCTGGACTTTCTGCGCCGCCAGCACTGCGATCTCGTCCAAGGCTACCTGGTCGCGCGCCCTCTCTCGGGCCCCGATCTCGCGAAGCTTTTGTGGGCGCGGACCTAGGTCCCGCGCCGTCGCGCGAGCCCTGACCCCCCGTCCCGCGCTCGCAAGGGCCCGACGACCGCGGCCTGCGCCGGGCGGGGGGCCCGCGGCCCTTCGCGGGCTTTTCGCAGGGGGGGAGGTCGTCCCCAGACCCCCTCCCCACCGGCTGCCGGCGGCTCGGAAGCCCGAAGGATGCCGGGGCGCCGGTCGAAGGCCCCGCCTTCTTGCTGCCGCCCGAGGTCCGGCGGCGACGCCTCGCCATCGACGGGGCGATGGCAGCCGGTTTTCGCGGGCGGCGACCGGGCGTCGTATTGACCGGCACCGAGAGGATTCCTATGATGGGCCATCATCATCCGCCGTGCCCTTCATGAATTTGCGTTCACGTCTCCCGGTCCTGCTGGCCGCGCTCACTTGGCACGTCGCGATCGCTTGCGCCGCGACGAACCCGGAAAAGGCCGCGATGCGCATGAGGGCGACGCCCTCTGCCCACGGCCCCGCGCCCACCGCAGGGTCGCGCATTTCCTGGACGCGCGGGCGGAAGGTCTTGCGCGCCTCCCAGCACGCGGGGGTGCGTCACGGACGGCGGGCGCTCATGTTCCGAGGCAAGCGGGTCGCCATCGCGCTCGTGGCGCACGCGCCGCGCCATCCGGACATGAGCTTCGAGACCGGAGGTCTTACCAATCCCACGGTATGCGTGTCGCAGGGCGCGCGGGTGACGCTCGAGGTCATGAACATGGACTACGGCCCCGGGATGGCCCACGGCCTCGTCATCACCTCGGCCAAGCCGCCTTATCCTGCGCGACTCGGGCGGCGCCTGCCCCACATCCTGGCCGATATCCCGGCCCTGCCGCCGCGGTCGAGCGCCCGCCTGCACAAGGCGCGCTACGCCGAGAAGACGGTGCACTTCGTCGCCGGACGTCCCGGCACCTATTATTACGTCTGCCCGGTCCCGGGCCACGCCCTGGCATTCCGGATGTATGGCCGGTTCGTGGTCCGCCCCGCCCGCCTCAAGGCGTGCCCCCGGTCTTCAGGGCGCGGCGTGCGTACAGCAACAAGGCCTGCAACACCCTCTGGTTCTCGGCATCTTTCATAAGCCCCCAGAGTCCGGCGATGCCGCCCGAAGGCGGCATGGCCTGGGCGAGATCTTCGCGTAGCCGCACGGCCGCGCCCACGAAATCCCCGAGGACCCCGCTCTCCGAGGCGCGCTCGAAAAGATCCAAGACAACGGGCAGCGCCTTCAGACTGCGCTCAAGGAGCGCCGGGGTGAGACGCTCCTCGATCTGGTTCCACATGCGGGCGTAGTGGCCCTCGTCCAGCCGCCCCACACGATCCAGGAGCGTCATGGCGCGGCTCGCGAGGTCGGCGAGGCGGGTCACGAGATCGTCGGTCAGGGTATCCTCGGCGGCGCCCAGGAGCCGTGCGAGCGCAACGACCCGCGCCAGGTGTCCGGAGGCGGCCAGTTGGCCCAGGAACGGAAGGACTTCCGCGACCTGGTGGCGCTGCATATCGTCGAGCAGATCGAGCCCCTGGCTTGCCGCCTGGGCCAGACGCCCGATCATCTCGTCGGTCAGGGTCTCGAAAGCAGCCTCGCTCAAGACCTCCGCGGCATTCATCTTATCGGTCGACATGGTGATCGCTCCTCACAGCAGGCCGCGTACGCTATTCCAGTACAAGCGATTGTAGGCAAGCTTGAACCAATGGATGGCGCGTGTCGGCGGCTGGGGCCTGGGTGGATTCTTGTAGTCGAAGGACGCGTAGGTGGCGCGATCCTTGCCGGCCTCGATGAAGCAAAAGACCTTCCCTTCGTAGGACCGCATCGGTCGGCCATCGGTCGCGAGCCGCGCCAGATTCTCCCCCAGCACCTCGGCCTCGTAATGCGCCGTGGATCCGGCCTTGCTGATCGGCAGATTGGTGGTGTCGCCGAGGACGAACACGTTGTCGCGCCCCTCCATTCCAAGCGTCGCGCGGTTGGTGGGGATCCAGCCCGACGGACCGAGCTTGTTCTGTTCTATGACCTCCATGCCCTTGTGAGGCGGCACCGCGATCAGAAGGTCGTATTCCACCACGCTCCCTTCCTCGCTATGGATCCGCCTTTGAGCGCCATCGACCTCCTTGGCGTTGAACAAGGTCTCGTAGCTCACCCCCATCCGATCGAACTCGGGCGCCGCCCACTTGGCGACATTCTCGAGCGAATGGACGCGCCCTATGGGGTAGGTGTACTTGAAGCTGACCTTGTCGAGCAGCTCGCGATCCTTGAAATAGTCGTACATCATGAAGGTAAGTTCGAGCGGCACCATGGGGCACTTATGAGGCACGCCGGTCACGATCGCGACGCGCCCGCCCTCGAACGTCCGCAGGGCCTCGGCGGTCTTCAGGGCGGCCTCCTCGGTATAGACGTGATGCGCGTTCTCCATGAGGCCGGGGACCGCGTTCAGGGTGGGCCTCGACCCCGTGCATATGGCAAGGTAGTCATAGCCATAGGTCTTGCCGCTCTTCGCCTTCACCTCGTTATGGTCCAGGTCGAAGGTCTCGACCGGATCCACGTGAAAGTGGATGGAGGGGTCCAGGAGCGTCTCCTGATCCACGTAAAGGTCCGACACGGCCATCTTGCCGAACGCCACATAAAGAAGGCCCGGCTGATACATGTGGCGCGGGCTTGCCGAAAGCACGGTCACCGATACGCGCGCCGCATCCATCTCGTGACGAAGCCTGCGCGCGAGGTTGTTGGCCAGAATAGTGCCGCCCGTCCCACCACCGACTATGAGTATTCTTTTCATAAGACTCGACCTCCTCCCGCTTTCGAAATCCCTGTCATTTGGCCTTGCGAACACGCAGGCGGTAGACGCCTGCCTCCTCCGAGCTCGATATCAAAGTGTGCCCGACCTTCTTGATCCACTCCGGAATGTCCTCGGCCGAACCGCGATCCGTGGACAACACCTCGAGTTCCTCCCCGACGCTCGCCGCCCTCATCGCGGCGATCAACTCCATCAGGGGCCCCGGGCAGAAGCTCCCGCGGGCATCGACAATTTTCGCTTCGCTCATATTTCCCGTATTCCCTCAAAAGGTAAGGACGTGACTGCCTTCCAGTTCGGCCAGGAACTTGGTAAGGCCCGTCGGTCTTTCCAGATACGGGACGAGATCGCCCGGACCCAGGGAAAGGACGTCCATGGCCATGGAGCATGGGTAGATCTTCACCGATCCGAGATCCACGGCCTGCGCGAACAGGTCCTGGAAACGCGGCGCGCGGCGGGCCTCGAGCGCCCGGCCCACCTCACCCTCGGCGGGCGCCTCGGGGGCGCCTTCGCGCCGAAAAAACGTAAGGGCATTCATGGACACGAAGAGGCCCACGTCACTGCCGCCAGCGGCGGCGACGGCCGCGGTCATGGCCGCCATTTGCAGTTTCTCGCGGCTACCGGAGATAACGATGATGCTTAAGCGATCAGACATGACGCTCCCGAAAGGCTTCGCGGCCCCGAGGGCGCGCGACGATTGAGACAAACAGCAGAAGGCAATTGCCGTGCCATGCGCCCCCCGGGCCGCGCGGATCGCAAATCCACAATATGTTGGGTTTTGAGGGACTCTTAGGTCGGGTTGACATGACGGCCCTGGCAGTGGTGTCATGACACCATGTCAGATAATTCCGCATCTCTCTCGAACGAGTCCGTGCAATCGCTGATCGACATGCACGAGCATCCGGCGGTGCTGATCGACCGTGGCTATCACATCGTCGCGGCCAATCGCGCGTATCGGAACGTCTACGGCGTGAAAAGCGAACAGCTGATCGGGCGTCATTGTTACGAAGTGTCCCATCACCGCGACTCGCCCTGCCATCTGCATGGCGAGGATTGCCCCCACCAACAAGTGTTCGCGCGCAGCGAGATCCAGCGCGTCGTGCACACGCACTTCGACGCCAAGGGCCGGCCCGAATACGTGGGGATCAAGGGATATCCCGTGACGCTCCCCAACGGCGAGACCTGTCTTGGGGAATCGATCCAGCGGCTTGCGCCCCCGGACGAACTGGATTGCGAAGAGATGCGCATGGTCGGGCGGTCACGCCCATTGCTGCACGCGATCGATCAGCTGAGCCGGGCGGCGGCGAGTCCGGCCCCGGTTCTCCTTACGGGCGAAAGCGGGGTGGGCAAGGAACTCGCCGCCCGTTATCTCCATGACCGCGGCCCGCGTCGCAGCGGCCCGTTCGTGGCGGTCGATTGCACGACCCTTCCCGAGGGCCTGTTCGAGAGCGAGATGTTCGGTCACGAGGTCGGCGCCTTCACGGGCTGCGTCGGCCGCAAGATCGGACTTTTCGAGGGCGCGCGCAACGGGACGCTTTTTCTAGACGAGATCGGCGAGATCCCGCTCGCCATGCAGGCCAAACTGCTGCGAGCGCTGGAGACGGGGACCTTCCGCCGGGTCGGGGGACGCGAGATTCTGCATGCCGACATCCGTTTCGTGGCCGCGACCAACCAGGACATGAAAAACGCGGTCGCCACCGGCCGGTTCCGCGAAGATCTTTACTACCGTATCGCCTGCGTGACCATCGCCCTGCCGTCGCTTCGCGAACGCCGCGCCGACATCCCGCTTCTGGTCGAGGCCTTGCTGGCCCGCATCAACGCCGCCAACGGGCGGCACGCCCGACTGAGCGAATCGGCCTGGACGCGTATCATGCGCCATGACTTCCCGGGCAACGTGCGCGAGCTGCGCAATATCCTCCAGCGCGCGGCGGCGCTCTGCCACGGGCAGACCATAGAACCCGAAGACCTCGGCCTCGAAGAAGAGGCCGCTCCCGCGGCACAGGCGATGGCGCAGGACCGGGACGGCCGCGAACGCCGACAGCTCGAGACGCTCGCCGAACGCTACCGCGGCAACCGCCGGGCGATGGCCGACGCCCTCGGCGTGAGCGAACGCACGCTCTATCGGCGCCTCGGACGCCATGGACTCACGACACGGGAAACGGGCACCTGAGACGGCCCGGGGGAATCCCCCGTCCGTCAAGAGGCCATCGCCCGGCTCGTCAGCGCCGGTCCGGGGACTACTCTGATGCGTCGCCGGGGACTGCCGCCCCGCATCCGACCCTGTCACCTGGAGGCCCCATGACCGAAATCGAACGTTTCCGCTCACTGTTCGATCAAGAGGTGTTGCACACTTTCGATTACCTGCGCGCGATAGATGAGTCGCAGTGGCGCGGGATCCCGCGCGACTCGGAGGCCCTTTATCTCGGTTCGCGCATCAACAAGATCACCATCGCGGCGCTTGCCCGCCATCTGGCGACCGCCGAATTCCACTGGATCAATGAGCTGCCCCTGATCCCCAAAAACGGCACCATGCCCATGCCGGAGAAAGACCCCGTGATCGAGGCCGTGAGGACCGTCCCGAGCTTCATCGCGCTCTACGAGCAGAGGCACCAAAAAAACATGGACCGCCTCGAGACCTTGCGCGCGGAGGACACCGGCAAGCTGCTCGTGTTCGCCGGGCGCCGTTACACCGGCATGGGCCTTTTGTGGTCCATCCTGGGCCACCACGCCTACCACCTGGGCCAGATGGACCTTCTGATGCGGCAACAGGACGTGGAGGCCCCGGAGTACATGGAGTGGCGCGAAAAGGAGCGGGTCCTGGGCTAGCCTTCGGCGGCAAAGGCAGCGAGGGCCGCGAGCCGCGCCAGGGCCTCCTGCAGCTCGCCGTCCCCCTGCGCGCGCACCGTGGCATGCCCGACCTTGCGGCCGGGGCGCGGGTCCTTCCCGTAGACATGCAGGTGCGCCCCCGGCACCGCCAGGACCGCGGCGGGCTCGGGCAGACGCCCGATGAAATTGACCATGCCCGCGGCGGCGATGGGGCGCGTCGCGCCAAGCGGCAGGCCCGCAACGGCGCGCAGATGGTTTTCGAACTGGCTGGTCTCGGCGCCCTCGATCGTCCAATGTCCGGAGTTGTGCACGCGCGGGGCCATCTCATTGGCGAGCAGAGCGCGGCCCTTTTGAAAAAACTCGACGGCCAGGACCCCGACATAGTCGAAATGCTCGAGGAGGCGGCGCGCATAGTCCTCGGCCTGGGCCGTCATCGGATCGCCGGGACGCGCCACGGATTGCGCCAGCACGCCGTTCCTGTGGACGTTTTCCGTCAAGGGATAGAAGCGGGCATCGCCGAAGCGATCCCGCACGGCGATGAGGGAGACCTCGCGATCGAAGGGGACGAAGCCCTCGAGGATCAGGGGCGATCCGCAGAGCGCCGCAAACGTCGCGTCCGCATCCGCTCGCGCGCGCAAGACCCGCTGCCCCTTGCCGTCGTAGCCCATGGTGCGGGTCTTCAGGACCGCAGGCATGCCCACGGCCGCAAGCCCCCGCTCCAGGTCCGCGCGCGTGTCGACCGCGGCGAAGGGCGGCGTCGGTATGCCGAGATCGGCGAAAAGCCGCTTCTCGTGCCAGCGATCGCGGGCGACGGCCAGGGCCTTGGGGTCGGGGTACACAGCGACCCGTGGCGCCAGGCGGCGCAGGCTCGCCTCCGGCACATTCTCGAACTCGTAGGTCACCACCGAGGCGCGGCGGGCCAGCTGATCGAGCAGGCCCTCGTCGCCGTAATCCCCGCAAAGAAGCTCGCCGGCACGGCCCGCGCAGGCATCGGAGGCCGGGTCCAGAAACAGGCAGTGGATACCAAGCGGCTGGCCGGCCAGGGCCAGCATCTTGGCTAGCTGCCCACCGCCCATGATGCCGACATTCATGGGACGCGCGGATCCGGGTGCGCGAGCACGGACTCGGTCTGGCGCGCGCGGAAATCAGCAAGGGCCCCGCGGATCGCCGTGTCGTGCGCGGCAAGCAGTGCCGCCGCGAACAGGGCCGCGTTGACCGCGCCGGCCTTCCCTATGGCGAAGGTCGCGACCGGCACGCCGGCTGGCATCTGCACGATGGACAAGAGCGAATCCAGCCCCTTCAAGGCCTGGGACTGCACGGGCACGCCCAACACCGGAAGGGCGGTCTTGGCCGCCACCATGCCCGGGAGATGGGCCGCCCCGCCCGCCCCGGCGATGATGGCGCGCAGTCCGCGTCCTTGGGCCCCCGCGGCGTACTGAAAGAGCAGGTCGGGCGTACGGTGCGCCGAAACGACCTGGACCTCATGGGCAATGCCCAGATCGGTCAGTATCTGCGCGGCATGCTGCATCGTGTCCCAATCGGAGCGCGATCCCATGATGATACCCACAAGCGCCGACATAGCTCCCCCCGCAAATCGAATCCGGCCATGGTCACGATCCGCAACGAAATGGACCCACGGATCGCGAATATTGTGTCATAGGGCACGCCTCCATGTCCCCCGCGCCCCGCGCCCCGCGCATCGACCTCGACCCGGCCCCGGGGGCGCGGGCGCGCGGGCCATCCGGAGCCGCATCCCGGACACCCCGGGACGGGGATCGGAAAAAGGCGCGAGGCGCGCCACACGCCCTTGCGGACCCCCGGACCAGGACACCGCCGCGTCCCAGGCCATAATGGGCGCTTGCATGACGAAACCATTGGCTTTATGGTCTCGTTCATGGAAGAGGTCGCCGCGCAAAGGCGGTTCTGGAAGGGAGGCCCGTGAAAACACCTTACTACTTCGCTGCGTTTGTGTTGGCGTCGAATCTCGCGATGGCGCCCTTCGCGCCCGCCCAGGCCAGGAGCACCCCCTCCCCCAGCCAGAGCAGCGCCCAGGCCAGGAGCACCCCCTCCCCCAACCGGAGCATCGCCCAGGACTTCACGCACCCGTCCTCGGCGCTCGGCGCCCTGGGCGACACGACCTTGATGGGCGTGGGTCTCGGCCTCCTGGATTACGCGGGCCTGCACAATCTCGATCACCCGGTCGCGCAGGACAACCATGGCGTCTATGCGATCGCCAAGACCCCCAATTTTCCGTTCGAGCTCATCATGGTGACCCTCGGCGGGGCGCTCTGGGAGGGCGGCAAGACACGGCTTGGGCACACGCTCTGGCAGAGTCTGGACGCCGCGGCGCTCGCCGGCGTCTCCACCCAGATCCTGAAATTCACCTTCCAGCGCAACCGCCCCTCGCAGAGTCCGAACAACCCGAACCTCTGGTTTCAGGGCCTCCATTCGCAAAGCTTCCCAAGCGGAGACGTCTCGTCGATCACGGCCCTCGTCACGCCGCTCATCCTCACCTATAAACGACGTGATCCCGCAATCTGGGCGCTCGCCCTGGTCCCGGCCTTCGACATGGTGGCGCGGGTGAAGGCCCACGGACACTGGGAGACCGATGTGGCAGCCGGCGCCGCGATCGGCGCCCTGAGCGGCTACTACGCCCACGAACGCCACAGCCCTTTCATACTGAGCCTGCTCCCGCACGGCTTCTACATGGGCCTCCGGACCGCCTTCTAAGGCAAGCCCGGGTGCGGCGATCCACAAGGACGCGAACGGGTGCGGGGCCACCGACCTTGCGTGCCCCGCAAGGCGGCCTGCCACGAAGCGTGGACGCCGCCGCGGCCTCCGCGCAAACCGCATCAAGGCCAGAGAGATCCTCGTGATGGGAGGCGCGGCCGCCCCGTCGGGCATGGGCCGCCAGGACCGGAGGCCCTCGGTGTCGACTTTGCATCGAGCGCGCGCCGGTCCCGACGCCCGCCAACGGACACCCCTTCGCCGATCCTGCCCCAGGGTCGCTTGCGCCTCGCGCGCCTCGAAGACCACGGGCCGCGCAAGCCCTCGTGCCCGAACGCCGGGGCCATAGGCGCGATTTCCGTCGGCGTAAGACCGGTCTGCGCCGCTTCGCCGCGCCGCGTCGTGACTACACGGCCTACGTCGGCGGCGATATCGCGAGCCTCGCCCGTATCCGAGTCGAAGTATTCCGCCGGACTCGTCGCCCATGGGGGCGACGCCGAACGGTCGTCGCAATCGACGGCGGCGCGCAACGCGCGCGGCTTGACGTCGCCGGGAACGGGATTGGGATCATCGGCAGGCGACAGGCGCCAACCGTCCGGCCCGGCATAGAGGAAGCCATGATTGCGCGGATGATCGCCGGTGTTCGGGATCAGGACATCGACGACGATGCGCCGCCGGAGCTGATGCATGTCCTGCGTTGGGCGCGCACCATAACACCGTAGGGCATCGACGATCTCCGTGGAGCGGCACGGCTCGCCGTCGCGGGCCCCAGCCTACTCAACGCCGAAAGAAACGGGATGCGCTGACCTTCTCCTCGATCAAAGCGGCGTAGCAACAGGACCGACCGGTCCGCGTCGCGCTCGATCCACGGGTGGACCGGGACGTCGTCGCCCGGCGCGGCCAGGGCCGTCACGAAGTCGCGACCCGAACCGACGAGCGGGGCCCAGGGATCGCTTGCGACACGCGATGAGGGGCGAGGGAGTCTTGTCTCCTCGTCGCGCTTCGCCCTCGAAGCGGGTGGCGACGAGCGGCCGCGAGGACGCGGCGATCAGCCGGCGGCGCCTGCCGCCAGCGAGGCGGCGACCGTCGCAAGATGCGGGGCGACCGCCTGCCAGACCGGGGCGCCGCCTTCGGTATCGCAGTAAGGGACGATGGTCGGCTCGCAACCGAGCCGGTGGGCGAGATCCCGGAGATTGTGCGCGCGGTCGTGGCGTCCCGGCATCGCTTCGTTCAGGACGATGCCGGCCAGGGTCAGGCCACGACGGGCGACGGCGTCGGCGGTCAGCAGGGTCTGGTGGATTGCGCCTGGCCGAGCGGCGCTCACGACCACCACCGGAAACCTGAGCGCCGCGGCCAGATCGGCATTCAGGACATCGCCCGCAAGCGGCGAGTAGAACCCCCCGGTCCCCTCCACCACCAGGAAGTCCTCGATACCGGCCCCTTCGCGACATACCCGGATCAGATCGTCGAGGCCGGGCATCGGATGCCCGGAGGCGGCGGCGCGCCGGGGCGGGGGTGGCACCCCCAGGCGATGGCAACAAATGACCTCGGACGCTTCGCGGCCGCCGGTCGCCGCCCGGTAGGTTTCGCCATCGCCGGGACACGAGTGGCCTCGCCATTCAGCGCAGTCCGGCTCCATGGGCTTGCGCGGACGCACGGTGCGGCCCTGCAGGGACAGGTGCCAGGTCAATGCGGCCCCGACGACCGTTTTGCCGACCCCCACGTCGCTCCCCGTAATGAACACGCCCCGCATCGCGCCTCCCTGGCCATGATCGAAATCCGGACAACCGCGCAGCAATCGGCCCGGTCCATGGTCTTAACACCCTAGCCGAAAAGCCGCGCGCCGTCCCGTCATCCGTCCGGGCGTTCACTCCGACAGTCAGGCTCGAATCCGCGGCGGCTTGCGCCTGCACCAGAGCGGGGCGGACCTGATCTTTTCCGGGACGCCACGCACCACCGCGCGCCGCGGTCCGTCCCATCAGGCCTCCGACAAGGCGGCCCTGATCTCGCCCGTCAGGATCGAGAGATCCCTGGGTCTTATCACATAAGGGGGCATGAGATAGACGAGCCGACCGAAGGGGCGCAGCCACACGCCGGCCTCCACGAAACGCGCCATGAGCCACTCGGGGTCTATGGGGCTGCGCGTCTCCACGACCCCGATTGCGCCCAGGACGCGGACGTCGCGCACCACGGGCAGTCCGCGGCAGGCGTCGAGCTCCCGCCGCATCTGCTCCTCGATTCCGCGGACCCTGGCCTGCCAATCGCCTGACAGGAGAAGGTCGATGCTCGCGACGGCGAGCGCACAGGCCAGGGGGTTGGCCATGAAGGTCGGTCCATGCATCAGACAACCGGCCTCGCCACGCGTGATCGTGTCGGCGATCTCGGTCGTGGCGAGAGTCGCGGCAAGCGACATGTATCCACCCGTGAGCGCCTTGCCCAGGCACAGAATGTCCGGCGCCACGCCCGCATGGTCGGAGGCAAACAGGCGGCCGGTGCGCCCGAACCCCGTGGCGATCTCGTCTGCGATCAGAAGCACGTCGTGGGCATCGCAGAGGGCGCGCACCGCGCGCAGGTATTCCGGGTGATAGAACCACATGCCGCCCGCGCCCTGCGCGATCGGCTCCAGGATGACCGCCGCCAATTCGTCCTGGTGGGCCGTGATCAGGCGCGCGCACTCGGATATGGCCGCGGGCTCCCAGGGCTCGTCGAACCGGCACGCGGGCCGCGGCGCGAAGATCTGCGTGGGGACCACGCCCGCGAACGAACGGTGCATGCCGGTCACGGGGTCGCACACGGACATGGCGCCCAGGGTGTCCCCGTGGTAGCCGCCGCGCAAGGCCAGCAGACGGCGCTTGGCCGGACGTCCGCGGCCCTGCCAATACTGGAGCGCCATCTTGATCGCGACCTCGACGGCGACCGATCCCGAGTCGCAGAGAAAGACCTTTTCGAGGGGCGCCGGGGTCAGATCCACGAGCCTGCGCCCCAGATCGATGGCCGGCCCGTGCGTAAGGCCTCCGAACATGACGTGGGCCATGGACCGCAACTGCCCGCGCGCGGCGCGGTTCAGGGCCGGGTGGTTATAGCCATGGATCGCGGCCCACCACGAGCTCATGCCATCTATCAGCCGACGTCCATCGGCCAGCACGAGCCGCACGCCGTCGGCCGCCACCACCGGCCACGGCGGGGCGGACCCGCCGATGGGGGCATAGGGATGCCAGAGATGGGCCCGATCGAAGGCCAGGTCCTGCGCCCAGTCGCGACCGGGGGACACCGGGTCCCGCGGCGTCGCGCCGGACGGGGCGACGGTCTCGGTCGGCCTCAATCCGTCACCGCGCCACGACTTGCCGAGGAAACGAGCCGCGCATACTTGGCCAAGGTCCCGCGCGTATGACGGGGCGCCGGCGGCTGCCAGTGGGCGCGGCGGCGCGCGAGCTCCAAGGCCGGCACATCGAGATGCAGGAGATGGCGCTCGGCATCGATGACCACCGTGTCGCCTTCGGCCACGAGCGCGATCGCACCGCCGACCGCGGCCTCCGGCGCCACATGCCCCACCACCATGCCGTAGGTGCCGCCGGAGAAGCGGCCGTCCGTGACGAGCCCCACCCGGTCACCGAGTCCCTGACCCACGAGGGCCGCGGTCGGCGAGAGCATCTCGCGCATGCCGGGACCGCCCTTCGGCCCCTCGTAGCGGATCACCACGACGTCCCCCGCCGCTATGCGGCGGTCGAGAATGGCGGCCATGCACGCCTCCTCCGAATCGAACACGCGCGCCGGACCCGTGATCTTCGGGACCTTCACTCCGCTCGTCTTGGCAAGCGCCCCCTCCTCGGCGAGATTGCCCTTCAGGATGGCCAGATGACCATGCGCATAGACGGGCCGCTCCCAGGGCCGGATGACGTCCTGGTCGGCGCGTGGGCGCTCGGGCACGGCGCCCAGGGCCTCGGACACCGTCTGTCCGGTCACAGTGGGCGCATCGCCGTGCAAAAGGCCGTGCGCAAGCAGGATCTTCATCACCTGAGGGACCCCTCCGGCGCGATGGAGGTCGGTCGCGACGTAGCGTCCGGACGGCTTCAGATCGCACAATACCGGCACGCGCGCGGCGAAGGCGTCGAAGTCGTCCAGCGTCAATTCCACGCCCGCGGCGTGCGCGATCGCCGGCAGATGGATGACGGCATTGGTGGAGCCACCGAGCGCCATAAGCACCGCCAGGGCGTTCTCGAAGGCCTTGCGGGTGAGGATGTCGCGCGGCAGGCGCCTCGCCCTCAGCGCGTCGACCAGGACTCGTGCCGACTGCGCGGCGCTGTCGGCCTTTTCGGGGTCCTCCGCCGCCATGGTCGAGGAGTACGGCAGGCTCATCCCCATGGCCTCGAACAGGGCCGACATGGTATTGGCGGTATACATGCCGCCGCAGGACCCGGCGCCCGGACAGGCGCGGCGTTCGATCTCGTGCAGCGCGCGATCGTCGATGGCGCCTGCGATGCGCGCCCCGACCGCCTCGAAGACGCTCACGATGGTGAGGTCCTGCCCATCATGGCGCCCGGGCTTGATCGTCCCGCCATAGACGAACACAGCGGGGATGTTCAGGCGCGCTATGGCGATCATGGCGCCTGGCATGTTCTTGTCGCAGCCGCCAAATGCCAGAAGGCCGTCCATGCTCTGGCCGGCACAGACGGTCTCTATGGAATCCGCGATGACCTCGCGCGACACCAGGGAATATTTCATGCCCTCGGTGCCCATGGAGATGCCATCGGAGATCGTGATCGTCCCGAACATCTGCGGCATCGCCCCGGCGGCCACCAGGGCCGCCTCTCCGCGCCCGGCGAGGACCCCTATCCCCATGTTGCACGGCGTGATGGTGCTGTGGGCGTTCGCCACCCCGACGATCGGCTTGTCGAAATCGCGATCGCCGAAACCCGTTGCGCGCAACAGGGCCCGGTTGGGGGCGCGCTCTATGCCGGTCGTCACCACGCGGCTTTTATGATTGTCGGACATAACCTTCTCCTGAAATAAGCACTGGGACTCCTGGCCCCGCCCAAATAACCGAATCAGCGGGCGAGCCGCCAGCCGACGACCTCCCCGGCCCGCAAGGGCACGAGGACGTCGCCGCCTGCGGGAATCGTCGACGGTACGCGCCACGGCTCCTTCACGAGCGTGATGCGATCTTGATTGCGGGGTAACCGGTAGAAGTCCGGCCCGTTGCCGCTTGCAAACCCCTCGAGCCTATCGAGCGCATGGGCCTTTTCGAAAACCTCGGCATAGAGTTCGAGCGCCGCGTGCGCGGTATAGATTCCGGCGCACCCGCACGACGACTCCTTGGCGTGCCGGGGATGCGGCGCGCTGTCGGTCCCGAGGAAGAATTTCGGGCTGCCGCCGGTCGCGGCGGCAACCAGCGCGGCACGGTGGTCGGCGCGCTTTAGCAGCGGCCGGCAGTAATGATGCGGTCGCAGACCGCCGTCGAACAGGGCGTTGCGATCGAGCAGCAAGTGATGGGCGGTGATGGTGGCCGCGAGCGTATCCGGGCTTGCGTTCACGAACTCGACTGCGGCGCGGGTCGTGATGTGTTCCAGGACCATGCGCAGGCCCGGGAACGCCCGCATGAGCGGCGACAGGTGACGCTCGAGGAAGACCGCCTCGCGGTCGAAGACATCCACCGAGGGGTCCGTGACCTCGCCGTGCAGGAGCAGCGGGAGATCGTGACGCTCCATGGCCGCGAGCACCGGATAGCAGCGCCGGAGGTCCCGCACGGCATGCGCGGTATTGGTGGTCGCGCCGGCCGGATAGTATTTGAGGGCATGCACGATGCCGGATGCCTGCGCGCGGGCCACCTCGGACGACGTGGTCGTCTCGGTCAAATAAAGCGTCATCAAGGGCTCGAGGCGCGCGCCCGCGGGCAAGGCCGCCAGGATGCGCGCTCGATAGGCCAGGGCCTCGTGGACTTTGCCTATCGGGGGATCGAGATTGGGCATGACGATGGCCCGAGCGAAGCGCCGCGCGGTATCCGCCACGGCCTGGGCCAACATCGCTCCATCCCGCAGGTGGACATGCCAATCGTCGGGGCGGGTGAGGGTGAGCCGCGCGCCCTGCCCGGGGCCGTGCGCCCCGCGGCCCACACCGCCCGGGGCTTCGAAGCTCGGGGTTTCCATGCGCGGAGACACTAGGGGTTACAGTAATCGCAACGCGCCGGATCGGCAGGCGCGGGATCTTCGCAGTCACGCGTCAGCCGATGTCCGCACCTGAGGCAGCCATGGACCTCGGCACGCGTCTCGCGCGTCGGTGCCCCGCATGCCTGACAGGGCCGTCCTGCGATCGATTCGACCACCCAGAACCCGGGGGTGCGGCAAACCGGGCAGAGGGACGCCAGACGCCGGCCGAGATCGACTGCGGCAAGCCGGATATTGACGAGGCGGGTGGGGTTCGCGTAGGCGCGTAGATCCACTTCGATGAATACGCGCCCGCCCGAGGACTGCGCGGCGGCCCAGTCGTAGGCCGCCTTAAGCTCCGACCAGTGGGCGATCCCCTTGCGGATCCGCGGGTCGCCATCATGATCAGGCCTTACGACCAGATAGTGATCGGGAAAGCGTACCGCATGCGCGAACCGCTCGGCGTCTTCCCAGCTCGCCGCCAGGATCTGGGCACTGTTGGCCCGGCCCTGCGCCACGCCGACCACCTCGAGCCCGAGCAGCTTGTCGAGGAAAACGAGAAGCTCGACATTCCACGGGAACATCCCCGCAAACGGGTCGGGCGCAAAGGATCCCTCGCTGGCGAGCCCGACGGGCAGCCCCGAGAGTTCCATGCCGATCTGCGCCTTGCGGCGGGCCGCTTCGAGCTGCGTGCCGGCCCGCGCGACATCCCGCGTGAATGTGCCGAGGAGATCCGTGTCATAGCCCGCGACCCGCTCGACGAGGCAGCCCACGAAGCCCTGAAGGACGGGACCTACGATGTCCTCCTTCCCATGCTGGGTCAGGAAGGCCGCGCGCTGCCCCCGGTAGGGGCTTCGGGCCGGTGGCGCATGAGGGGTCACATGCCCGCCCAGGCTCATGACAGCTGCCGCCAGAGCCCGTCACGGCCGCGCAGGAATAGGCCGCCGGCCTCGCCGTCCATCTGAAACAAAAACAGCCATCCGTGCTCCACCACATTACGCACGATGTCGTGATGCGCCAGGACATCGTCCATGCGCTCGCGGGGCGCCTCCACGAACGCGCTCAGGCGCATCGGCTCGTGGACCCGGTGCGCTCCGCCGAAAGGCGGCGGGACCGGAAGACCGCGCCCAGGGTCGCCTTCTGCCCCCTCCAGCACCCCGATGGACCCGCCCCGCATGCTATGCCGGACCCCATTGCCGCCGCCGTAGCGCTCATGGTCGACCACCGACGCGTAGTAGCGCATGTTCATCCAGTGGGCGGCCATCATGGGCGCGGTCATGATGAACCGCAGGATTCGGGAATCCTCGTCCCCGCGCCAGTCGTAGTCGTGCAGGGACGCGCGGCCCTCCAAGGCCATCCCCTCGGTACGCGCGCGCGGCGCCGCGATAAAGGCCGCGCTGCCGACGGATTCCTGCTCGGCGCAGACCCGCAACCGCTCCTGCGGCCGCCCGCCGCTGGAGCCGCCCGCGCGAGGCGCCGCGAGGACCGGCGCGCAATCGCGCTCCCTGCGCACCCACAGGCCCGCCTCCTTCAAGACGGCACGGGCATGACGCAGATCCTGGGCGTGCGTCGCCTCCCATTGCGCGGCCTCGAGCAGGGCGGCCTCGTCGCGCGCCCTGTCGTACCAGGTCGCGAGGAAGCGCGTATCCGCGGGGATCGCAATCCCCTCCTGCGCAAGGCGCGCGCGTACGGCGCGATCGTTCAGCAGGGCGGCCGCCGTGTGCGCATCCATCGCGCCGATCTGGTCCCAGACGGGTTGCCGACCGGCCCTTGCGCCACGGGGCTCGTGACCCGGTCGCCGGTCATGCGCGATTAGCAAGACCAGTCGCGCGAAACCCTCCGTGAGCGACATGGCGCGGAGAATGGCCCCGGCCACGGCGCTTCGGTCGGCGTCCGCGAGGGCGGGCGCCGCCCCGCGGTCCCCGCCCTGCAAGGGCCCATCGGCGGGCGGCGCGGTCTTTAGACCTACATCCAGGGAAGGCTCGAACGGGGCCCGCGCGAGAGGGAGGCCACAAAAGCCGCTAAACCCGATGGTCTGCGTCCCCGGGGCGACCGCCTCCAGGGCGCGGCGCAGGACCTCGGAGGGGGCGCCCATGCAGAACACGGCCTGGAGGGTGGCGCGGCCACTTTCGGCACGGCCGACGGGCCGCTCCACGCATGCGGCGAGATCGGCGATGATGCGTCGCCGATATCCGAGCTCGAGCGCCGCCTGAAGGACATAGTCGATCTCGGCGTCGGGCGTAGCGCAAGCCGGTGGTGTCGGCGGCAAGGCCGACAGGGCCGTCCGCCAGGCGGCTTCCCGTCGCGGAATTTTGGCGGCGCGCAAGATGATCAAGTCCCAGGCCAGGCGGATGGCGAGCAGGTCCTCGACGTCGCGGCGCCCATGCCCCGGGCGCGGATGACGCGCGCACGTGGCCCACCCGCCGATATCGAGAAGCGCGGCGTGGCAATAGTCGGCGACGTGGGCGTCGGGGATGGCGAGCGCCTTCAGGACGAGCGCGATGGATTCCAACGGCTGGCGGGGCAGTCCCGCGACGATGCCCGCCACGCCCTTCAACCCCAGGGTCCGAGGGCTTGCATCCAGCCTCGCGAAGCTGCGCCATGCGTCGTAGAGGGGCTCGCTACGCCAGGGCAGCGGCCATGACGCCTGACCGGTATCGAAGTAGGCGGCCGCGAACCGGCTTATGCGCTCGACGCAAAAGGCGGCCCATGGCCTGGCGGGGTCGGTTTCCTGCAAGACGTGCGACACGAGCGGCACCCGCGGCACGGGGGGCGCGCCATCGCGCGCCAGGAGCTTGGCCACATGCCCCTCGTCGGAGGGCAGGCCATACGCCTTCAAGGCCTCGGCGATGTCGCCGCGCGTGATGCGGCCGGCGGCGATCCGCTCCCGGTAATAGGGGCGCGGCATGGTGAACGCGGACCCGGCCACGCGCATGAGGGTAAGGCCCGCCCTCTCGAAATCCTGATGACGCAATTCGAAATAGGGGTTGACGGCGACACAGGCGTCCAGGGCCCAGGCGGGCGCGATCCTGTCGCAGGCCTCGCGCACCGCGGCGCCCCATGCCGCCCGACCGCAGGGGGCCGGGGCCTCGGGCCCCAGGACACGCTGGCCCGCCACGAGCCCCTCCGCGCCTTCCCGGAATGCCCCTAAGATGCCATCCATGGCGCCCCCTCCGCATACGGACGACCCGCCGGCCCCAGGACGCGGACCGCAAAGACAGCGAGGCCCACGGACACGCGCGCGCCCATCGACCGCTGCACCGCTTCCGCTCGCGAGATCCTGGTCACGGACTGGCTTCTCCGGCCGCACCGCCCATCGCGGCAAGGCAGGATATTAACGACCCTCGAGAATAAACGACACTTGATATTAGAAAGTGTGAGGATTTACCACGGTTAATTCCCAGTGACGGCACGCCGGCCCCCCTTGCCCCGCGCGGATCGTGCACCATTCCAAAAGCCTTGCTCCTTCTTGCGGAAACGGCCACGATGCCCGCGGCATCGCCGCCGGGCTCGTCTTCGTCTTGCCGGACGGCCCCGGAACGCCCGCGACGGCGTAGGCCCCCCGCCGTTCAGCAGATCGCGCTCCCGCGCCCTTCGGCCGGCGCCACACCGGGCGCCAAGGCCAGGAGCGCGAGGGGCGCCATGCCGGGGATGTGGTCTGCCACGCGGTAGTCGCCTGCGATGCGATCGGAGGCTACGGGCGCCAGACGGCGCTCCATGTATGCGATGTAGGCCGGGTGCCTGCACAATGCCTCGGCCGCGGCCGCCGAGACCAGCCGCGCCAGTATGCAGTGGCGGTAGCGGCCGTCGGCATCCACGACGCTTCCGACCTGAACGATCCGCACTCCCGCGATCCCGGACAGCGCCCGCTGCCCCTCGGCCATCAGTGCGCGCAGCGCCTGCGTATCCAGACGCGGCGCGTTGAAGACGACGACATGCATGATGTTGTTCCAGAGGCCGCACCGGCCGAGCACTTCCGCGGCGCGGCCCGCCGAGCCCCAGGCGCGCATGCGCGGCTCGAGCCGCGCGGCTATGACCTCGTTCACGCCCTCCTTCAGGGCGCCGTAGGGCGCGTTTCGATCACGCCGTACATTGGCCCGCAGCCGCTCACCCGCCATGTCGTCCAGGGCCGCTGAACAATGGATCTTGGCGACACCTTGCATGATGAGCCGGCGGCATTGCTCATCGCCAAGGTCGAATCCGTCACGGACGACCAGCGGTATCCGAAGCGCCGCGTTGATCTCCTTCAGGCGCCGCCAGTCGAGCCGCGACTTACCCGGACCGCGCGCCATTTTGGCCGGGACGGCCAGGAAATCCACATTGGTGCGCTCGACGAAACTCCTGGCCTCGGCCACGGTCGTGGGTTGGACCGCACAGAACGCGCCCCCCTCCAGGGCATCGCCGTCGGCCACATAGGCCAATTCGCCCTCGACGGGCACGCCGCAGGCATGTGCCGCGTCCACCGTGGCGCGCGTGCGGTCGATATGACGCAACAACGACTCTCGAAGGGCGCTCGCCACGACGCCATTGGCGCCCAGGCGTACGCCGCGCATCGCGGACTTGGCGTCAGTGCCGCGATCGAAGCAGACCGCCACGGGAACGCTGGCGCGCGCGGCGGCGGCCTCCACCGCCGCCATGAACCAGGCGAACGTCGGACTCTCGAACCACGGCTCGATCATGTTGAGGATGACCGGGGCGCGGGCCGATTCGGCCGCGGTCAGCACCGCCGGCAGAAAATCCATCTCCGTAAGGTCGAAGGCGCCCACGGCATAACCGTTTTCGTAGGCGTGCCTCAGCATGTCTTTCATGTCGATCAACGGCATAACAGGCCCCCAAGGGACGGTGACGGCGGCCGGGCCCCGCCGGCGGCGACCGCCGCGCGGGGCCCGGCCCGAAGGGATGCGAAGACCCGGGTCGGGGCATGAGGCCGCCTGCCGCGCCCGCCCCGTGCGCGGGGAGTCCGGCCGCCGAACGATCCCCTGCGCTTCGATCCATGAACGCGGGCCGCCGACCACAGGGCCCGCCGTCCGGTTAGGCATGGTCGAATTTAGAGAGTAAAATGCTTAAAGGGAACTCAGTCTTCATTAGTGCGACCATTTACCGCCGTTAATGATCAATCACTGGACGTTACAGCAACTTCGGCTTTTCGAGGCGGTCGCGCGCCATCGCAGCTACACGCGCGCGGCCGAAGAGCTGTGTCTGACGCAGCCTGCGGTGCACATCCAGGTGCGGCGGCTCGAGGAGATCGTGGGGCTGCCGTTGATCGAGCGGGTCGGAAAAAAGCTGCTGCTGACACGCGCGGGCGAAGAGGTCTACACCGCCACGGTCGCGGTGATGAACCAGCTGCGCGCGCTGACCGGCGAGATCGCGGACATGAAGGGCAAGGTGGCGGGCCCCCTGAAGATGGCGGTGGTCACCTCCGCCAAATTCTTCATGCCGCATTTTCTCGGGCTTTTCGTGCACGAATACCCGGAGGTGGCGCCCCAGCTCACCGTGACGAATCGGGCGCGGGTCCTGGAGCGGCTGGCCGAAAACGTCGACGACTTCGTCATCATGGGCCAGATCCCGAACGACATGGACCTTACGGTCCGGCCGTTCATGGACAATCTGCTGGTGGTCGTGGCGCACCCGGACCACCCCATGGCGGGCCGGACCGACATCCCCCTGGAGGAGATCGTCCGCGAACGCTTTTTGCTGCGCGAGGTCGGCTCCGGCACACGCAGCTCGGCGGCCCAGGTGTTCGCCGAACACGGGTTCGAGGTGGAGCCGTACATGGAGCTCGGCTCGAGCGAGGCCATAAAGCAGGCGATCATGGCCGACCTCGGGATCTCGGTGCTGGCCCTGAGCAGCCTGGAGCTCGAGCTCGAAGCCAGGCGCGTCGTCATCCTGGATGTCGCGGGCTTTCCCCTGCACCGCACGTGGTATGCCGTCCACCTGCAAGGCAAGCACCTGGGCCTCACGGCCAGCGTGTTCCTGGACTTCCTGGTCAAGGAAGGCGCGGACCTCGGTATCCGCAAGGGGTGGGTGGCCGAACTGCACCCGAGCCAACGTCCACGCACCCCCCGGAAACGGCTCGGGAAGACGCGCGCCACCTGACGCGAGGTCGCGGGCGCAAATGACGCGGGAGGCCCGCGGGCCCTAGCCCGCGCCCCGTTCCGGCCATTTCTGCCGCTTCTTTAGAATGGCCTCCACCAGATCGATGGCGCGTTCGAAGCTCGTCGCCACATGCCGGAAACGAATGCGCGCGCCAGGCCCGAGCATGCTCTGAAACCGCGGCCCGACCCGCTCGTCGGGGTCGTAGACGCGAAACATCTCCAGGGGATAGTCTCCGACCGAACCGAGGGCATAGAGGTAGCGGAAGAACAGGTCCGACTCCGGCAACGAGTAGCCGATCACGAAAATGTGCTGGGCATCCGAGAGTTCCTGGGCCGCCTGCGCCCATACCCTCGTGAACTGGCTCTGATAGCCGTACTTGTTCCATGTCGGCGGGACGATCACGGGATGTTCGCCCGATGGACGATCGAGGATGTGGGGCGTGGTGCAGAGCCGGGATACCCCGCCTGCCGGCCTTCGAAAGACGACGTCCGCGGACTCCTCCATCAGGCGATCCATCCTCCAGGGCACGACCTCGCCGCTCGCCCCTGCCACCCAGTTCAGGGATCCATGCAGCTTCAAGAGCGAAAGGCCGGCGGGCGGATCGGAATCATCGAGGCAGTAACGCACCGGAATGCCGCCGCGATACAGGGCATAATCCAGCGCGAGATCGTAATTGAACGTAAGGATGGCGTGCCGGTAGGGTGGCGACGCCGCCTGGCTCTCACGCAGCAGCTCGACGAATCTGGGATAGGGATCGGGCGCCGCCGGCAGCTCTCCCGCCCGTCCCTCGTTGAAGTTCAGCGTCGACTCCAGGGTGTAGGCGATGACCGTCTTCAAGGCCGCGATCAAGGCATCGATCTCATCCACCCCATAGCCCGGCATCCTGCCGAGCAGCCTTGCCATCTCGAAGGCCGCGAACACGCTCTCGACATTGGTGATGTCCAGGTCCTGCGCCTTCGAATGCACGGCCTGGAGTTTGCCGATCGCCTCGAACACCCTCGCGAAATCGCCCGCGCGACCCTGTACGGCCCCCGTGAACAGCAGCCTGCGCGCCTTGTCCAGGAAATTGCTCATGACCGGGGCGCCGCCCTGCTGCGATGCCCCTGCTCCCAGAATGAAAACGACATCAGCCACTCGTGACCTCCGCGTCCGCGCCTGAAGTACCCCGTCCGTAACGCCTTACGCTACTACGAAACCCCCGTCGTGATCCACATGCGCGCGCCCATTTCCTGGGGCGGTCCGGCCGTGTTGTGCTTAGACGCCGCCACGGAACGTATGTTCGATCGGCCTTGCGCGAGCCTTCAGCGGCTTGCGCTATTCACTTTGGTAAAGTCTCGCCATTGTGATTATTAAGTGTTCCTCCCGACGCCGCCTCCGTTACATTACCTTCCACGAACGTCGTCGCAACGACGGCAATGCCCGTGGCCGCGCTGGCGCGCCGGGGTCTGGGCATGACAAATCGGAGGCTTTGTGGATCTTACGAAACGCGCCGTGACCTACGGCTTTCATGGGGTGACCGAGACGGAAAGCGCCCTGCTTCAGGGGATGATCGGGCGGATCGCCCGGCGCCTGCCGGGTCCCGTGGCCCACGTGAGCGCCCACGAAGCGCAGCTCGTGTTTTCGGACGGCTCCGCACCCGCTTTGGAGGGGACCTGTGCGCAACTCGTGCGCCTGGTCCGGGATGCGGAGGCGCGGGAGTTCCCGGGGTCGTTGCGCATGCCGCCGCACGTCACCGATGTTTTCGAACTATTTACGGATTTCATCAAGCGTGATGCCGATGAGCGCGCCCGATGTGGCGTCATGCGATCACTGATCCGTTCGCTGCACGATCTGTTCCGGACCCGCGGCGCGCCGCACGCCCTCGTCGATGGGGATGAAGAGGGCGCGCGCCTGATCCTCTACCCGGCCGACCGGCAGTTTTCATGGGCCGGCGCCCAAGGCTCGCGGCCTCTGTCCGAAATGTTTCAGTCGCAGAGGATCCCGCGGCTCGGGCTGCGTCCATGGGACGCCGCGGAGCCGGGCGCGCGCGGGAAGCGGCACGGCATCGAACCGCTGTTCTGGCACATGGGTCTTGCGCACGGGCGCTGCGGGCTTCTGCCGTGGGTTGGGCGCGACGACGTGCTCAGGATGCGCGCGTGGCCTTATCTCGCCGGACAGGGGCCGGGGGCCGCCCTGCGGCTTGCCACCGTCCTGCGCGCGCGACCGCGCAGCGTGGCGGGTCTGGCGGAGGCCGCGCGCGTCCCCGAGACCGATGCCGTGGCCTTCGCCAATGCCGCGCTGCTATGTGGGTTCGTGGTATCCGCCGCGGCCGCGGACGCGCAGGGGCTGGTGCCGGCGCCGGAGGTCCGAAGCGCGGGCATGAAGGTCCCGGGATTCGAGCGACTGCCGGGAATCCTGGGCGCCATCCGCGACGTCCTGGGGATGCGTTCGTGAACGGCGAACTCAAGCTCTTGTTTGCGGGCGCGATGGGCGCCGGGAAGACCACCGCCATACGGGCGATCAGCGAGATCCCGCCGATAAGCACCGAGGCCTCCAACAGCGATCATGCGGAATGCCCCAAGGACGAGACGACCGTGGCGATGGACTATGGCGAGATCACGCTCGCGACCGGGGAGAAGCTGCGGCTCTACGGGGCCCCGGGCCAGCCGCGCTTTCAGTTCATGTGGCCCATCCTCGCCGCCGGGGCGCTCGGCGCGGTGGTCCTGATCGACAATTCGCGTCCCGACCCTCTGGGGGATCTCGAGCTCTACGTAGACGCCTTTCGTGCGCTTGCCGAGGCCGGCGCGGCGGTCGTGGGGGTGGGGCGCATGGACAGCTTTCCCCAGCCTACGCTCGAGGCCTATGTCGAACGTTTGGCAACGCTCGACGTCGTGGTGCCCGTGATGCCCGCCGACGTCCGTCGACGCGATGACGTCCTCGGGATACTCGAGACACTGCTGCTGCAGATCGAGGCGACATGGGCCTATGACGAGGCCATGGGCGGCACGGGAGATCCCGTCCACCAGTCGTCGCGGGTGGCCCCATGAGCACGCGCGTGATGCCTCAGGAGCTCGTGGCGGCATTCGACGATGAGATCCGGCGATTGCACGCGCGCGTGGCGGGCGTCAT
Organism: Pseudomonadota bacterium; assembly: GCA_021816425.1. GTDB lineage: Bacteria > Pseudomonadota > Gammaproteobacteria > Acidiferrobacterales > Acidiferrobacteraceae > Acidiferrobacter. The sequence goes on from JAKAXT010000011.1 coordinate 32,602, forward strand.
CGGCTGCGTGCTTGCCACGACGGATGGACGGCGCGTGTCGGCGGTGGTCGACAACGAGGCCGATCCGCAGCGGGTCGCGGCCATGGTGGGATCGATCGTGGCGCTCGGCGAGACCATAGGCCGCGAGGTCATGATCGGGCGCACGCAGTTCGTCGCCGTAAGCGCGGTAGGCGGCATGGTGCTGCTCCAGAGGGTGCCGGCCAGACGCGACCTCCTCGTCGTGGGCACCCTGGCGCGGCGCAACACGAATCTGGGCATTCTTCTGCATGAAACCGGCATCGCCGCGGAGGCGGCGGGCCGGATCCTCGACGAATGGTTGGGGCGCGATCAGCCGCCTGCGTGATGGCGGACAGGGCGTAACAGCGAGGGCGCGCGGCATTCGGGCGCCGCTACGGGACTCAACGAAGGACGGACAGCAATCATGGCAAAGGTGGATTTGAGCAGCATCCAGGACATCGGCGGATTTATCGCGGCGGCGCTGGGCGATGCGAGCAGCGGCATGCTGTTGGCGAGGACCGGGAACCCCTCTGTGGATCTGGATTTGGCGATAGCCGGCAACTCGGAGGTGGTGAACACGAAGCGCGCGCTGGTGGCGCGCCTGAACCTCGACGACAAGATCGAGGATATCCTGATCACGCTCGGCAAGCAGTATCACCTGATCCGACCCCTGGAGCGCAACGACAAGCTCTTCCTCTATCTGATGCTGGATCGGAGCAAGGCCAATCTCGCCATGGCGCGCCATGAGCTTCGGGCCTACGAGCAGACGCTCGATTTCTCCTAGGCTCGAGGGCGCATGGCGCTTTACGCAGGAGAGGCCGCGCCATCGCTCCGGGACCGGCAAGGGGCGTAGGGGACGTCTGGAGGGGGTCGGCATGCGCCCCGCCCTGTTTCAGCAGGGGGCCCGCCTGGAAGCGGCTCATGGGCGGTAACAGAAAAGGCGTCGTCGAAGGCCCGCGCGATGCGGGGGGCCGCCGCGCCCGGGGGCCGGTGGTTATCGGCCCCCCTCCTCCGGCCGCCATGGCGGCTGTCGCCGATCAAGGTCGGGCCGCTGATCCGGGCTCGGTGACAGGGTGCGCGTGACCGGCCGCCCCGGCCTGGCCGGAGCGCCGGCCGAGACGCGCCCTCATCCGCTGGCGCGGACCCTACGTCTCTATCCAGAACGAGTAGTCCATCTTGAGGAACTCTTCGTAGGGGACGTAGTGCGAGGAGTCCGACGAGAAACTCAAGCTCACCATGCCGTTGAAGATGTTGACGGTGCCGGTGCGCAGATAAAAACGCCCCTCCGCCTCCCGCAGCGTCCTCATGTTGTCGAGGATCTCCCGGACCCGTCCGGCCGGCACCAGCGCGTTTTCCGGATAACTGCATTTCGGGTAGGCGAGACAAATGTCCGGGTTGGTGAGCTCGTTTATGGCGAGCAGGCGATACCGGAAAGGGTCGTCGACGACCCATACAACGGCCTGACTGCTCGAGAAGTGCAGCATGACATGATAGATGCCGTGGTCGAGGATCAATTCCTCCATCACGCGGATCACGGTATCGAGCTGCGCATCCATCTTGCTTTGGAGCCGCGACGCCCCCGACGGCGCATCCGCCCGCGGATAGTCGGCATCGACCCGCCGGGGACGGCGCGGGTCCTCGTAGAGCGCCTGCGCCTGCGGCAGATCGCGCACGGCGAAGTCCGCCCCCACGAAACCCAGCGCGCCGCCATCGGGGGCGCGCACGAACTGCATGGCGGTCAGCGACGGGCGCAGCGCGCGCAGACTGATGTAGGCGGCGCTCAGGACGAAGTCCGTCGCCTGCATGCCGCCTCCAAGGTCGCCCCATTGCTGGTAGCGCTGCCCACGGCTGTTGGCAAGCGCGTCGCGCTCAAAGATCGCCTCCCGCACATAGGGCCGGTCGGACCGGTCGCGTCCGAAGTGTTCCTCAAGCAAGCCGTCGCGGCTCATGTTGGCCGTGAGCTGCCGGCCGTTCGCGTCCAGCACATAGAGGAATTTGCAATAAGGCACGGAGGGGAAGGCGGCCTGCAAGGCCGCTTCCATGGCCGCACGATCGCCCCACACCTCGGCGCAGCGCTCGCTTAAGGCACGCAAAGGCCTGTAAAGGACGCTCGTGAGCTTGCTGCGCTGTTGCGCGACCGTGCCGTGCAGGGACTCCGATGGTGATGTCATGACATTCTTCTCCCTTGGGCCTAAAGGCGCCCCCGTCGACAGGGCGCCGTCACGATGATCGAGTGTATCCAAAAAAACGGGGGCGCGGGAATAATCTCTCGCGCCCCAAGGCAACGGCCGGGTCGGTGATCCCCGCGTCCCTCCCTGGCGCGCCACGCCCGGACCGTCCGGGGATGCGCAAGCGTCCAACCCGCATCGACACCCCGAAGATGCGGATGGCCCGGGCAAGCTTGGGTCGTGGACCCCGCCCGCCCCTAGAAGCTCGCGGTCACCGAGGTGTAGAGCCCGTTGGAGTTGGGGACGCCGGCGATGTGGCCCAGCATGGCGTAGGCGACGGTGAGCGAGACGCTCTTGTTGGGGACGTAGGCCACGAACACG